>CAZUNB010000001.1:0-80344 GCA_964622235.1 uncultured Candidatus Saccharibacteria bacterium
GAAAGCTTTTTGAATTTTATTTACCACATATACCCCATTCGACCAGCACTAACTGTTGAGGATTATTATAGTTTACTTATAACCGTTAGTAAATAAGCGTAGGCTTGATCAACATCTATTCAGGATAACCCGTAAATTCAAAGCCTCCATAGGATAGGTCTGGGCGTAGAAGAGCAATTCCTGAAATGGGTGTTGTTATTTCAATCAACAGTTCATTGCAACACCACCCCGAACGAAGTGAGTGGGCGACCGTAGGAAGTTTGTTGCAATCTGTTGTTGATAATAACAACAGATCTCTCAAGATATTGTGAAGAGCGCAGCGCTTTGTTCAACTTTGGCGACAAAGTTGAAATAGAAAATACCATTTTTATATTACTTAACGGTGCAAGTAAATAGATTTAATAAACAAGATTAGTCTGTTGACAAGTGCCAGAGCTTACAATGTTTACAAACATAAGCTTTTAGCATCGTGCCATGCCGGTGCTTAGCATAAACCGCCGCTGCTTCAGCATCGTGTTTGGTTTCAAAAACTAGCTTTTCGTGACACGGCAATTCTTCAAGCATAGAGACTAGTCAACGGTGACAGTCTTGATATTGACGAATTCGTGAATACCAACACTGCTGAGTTCACGACCATATCCTGACTCTTTGATACCACCAAATGGTAAGCGTGGATCACTCATGACCATGTTGTTAACTGCGACAACGCCGGATTGGATTTCGTTTCGGGCGTAACGCTCACCTTTTTCAACGTCTTTAGTAAAGATTGCTCCACCAAGACCGAATACAGTGTCGTTGGCTATTTGGATAGCGTCGATTTCATCACTAGCACGAATAAGAGTTGCGACTGGGCCAAAGAGCTCTTCGCTGTACGCAGGCATGCCTTTTCGGACTCCGCCGAGAACAGTTGGGGGATAATAGGCGCCTCTTCCAGTTGGCTTTTCGCCACCGAGAAGTAACTGGGCACCTGCGCTGATTGTCCGGACGACTTGCTCGTGTAGCTCGTCACGTAGATCACGTCGGGCCATTGGACCGACTTTGGTTGTTGACTTGTTTGGGTCGCCCCACTCAGCTGAGCGCATTGCATCTACAAACAGTTTTGAGAATTCTTCATAAACACTGTCTTCAACGATAAAGCGCTTGGCAGCCACACAACTCTGGCCGGCATTGATCAGCCTGCTAGCAGCACAAGTTTTAGCAGCAAATTCGAGATCAGCATCTGCTAAGACAATATAGGGATCAGATCCACCTAGTTCAAGCACTGTTTTCTTGAGTGCGTGTCCCGCGGTTGATGCGACTTGTCGGCCAGCAGGAGTCGAACCAGTAATAGCAACTGCTTTGACTAATGGATGATTAATTACTGGTTCAGTTTCTCGGCCCGGGACTAGCAGTGTGCGCATTATGTTTTCTGGAAAGCCAGCTTCTTGTACTAATGCTTCAATCGCCAAAGCGCAGCCTGGAACGTTACTGGCATGCTTGAGTGCTAAGCCATTTCCCGCCATCAAAGATGGTGCAATCTGACGAATAACCTGCCAGAATGGAAAGTTCCATGGCATTATAGCTAGGACGATACCAATTGGCTGGTAGCTTATGTAGCTCTTTTTTCGATCTGTTTCAATCAGTTCATCTGTCAAAAATTCTTCTGCCTTAGCAGCGTAATAACGACAAGCCCAGGCGCATTTTTTAATCTCGCTGATGCCGTCAATTACTGTTTTGCCCATTTCATCCGTCATCAATTTAGAGTATTTCTCGGTATTGTCCTCAAGGATTTCAGCCATTCTAATCATGTACTCCGCCCGCTCAGAAAATTCAGTCTGTCGCCATGACAACCAGTCTTGCTGCATAGACTTCAAAATAGTATCTACCTCGACACCACTATGATCGTTATATTCTTTGAGCAACTCCTCGGTCACTGGATTTATTGATTTCATATCACCCCTCCTTGATTAGCTATGGTTAATTATACACACGAAACAAGTAAGCTATTTCTTTTCGGCGAAGTATTTCTTCATTTTATCGAAGAGAGCTTGATTAACGCTTGGGTCAATCACTGCCTCGATAACACAGAGTTCGCCGCTTGCGAGGGTTTTCTTTAGTGTTTCACGGAATTCACCGGCTGTTTTTGGATTGTAGCCATTGATACCAAAACTCTCAGCATATTTCTTGAAGTCAGGGTTAGTTAGTTTAGTGCTGGTTTCCTTCCCGCCAGTATTCATTCGCTGCTTCCAGCTGATGAGCCCGTAGTCGTTGTCATTGAGAACAACGTTGGTAAAACCAACACCGATACGTTGAGCAGTTTCAAGTTCTTGTGAGTTCATCATAAAGCCGCCGTCACCTTGTGCAGCTACAACTTGTCGTGTCGGGTCGAGTAGCTTAGCAGCAATACCACCGGGGAGACTAATGCCCATACTAGCAAAACCATTGCCGATAATCGTACCATTCGGTACATAGGTTGGGAAGTTACGAGCAATCCACATTTTATGTGAACCAACGTCGCTTAATAGCAGCCCATCATCGTCCATAACTTCACGGATAATATCGAGACAACCAGGTGTTGTTAAAGGATCGTCGTCTTCGAGCTTGTAACTAGCTATATCATTATAAAGTCTAGTACGGATGTCTTTGTGCCAGTCTTTGGTGAAAGATGGTTTCTTCTCAATCAATAGTTGATTAAGCTGCCAAAGTGCATCGGAAATATCACAAATTACTTCAACTTCAGGCTGATAGTGACTATACACCTCAGCATGCACAAAATCGATATGAACGATTTTCTTATCACCGTTTGGGTTCCACTTATGGGGTGCATATTCACCGATATCGTAGCCAACGCTAATAATAAGATCTGCTTCTTCAAAAGCTTCAAGAGCAAAATCTTTGAAGCCGAGTCCGACCGCCATTAGACTTTGTTCACTTTTATCACTCAGCGAACCTTTACCCATAAACGTTCCAACGACAGGAATGTTATGGGTCTCTGCCAGGTCGGTCAGGTGTTTGCTCGCAAGCTTTCGTACGGCACCATTACCAGCTAGAATAAGTGGTTTCTTAGCCTTTTTAATTAGTTCAAAAGTTTCGCTGATAGCTTTATAGTCTGCAGCTGCGCGACGTACTCGTTTTGGTAGTAGAGGTTGGGTTTTGATTGCTTCGTCTTGCTTCGCAATATCTTCTGGTAGTTCGATATGAGTTGCACCTGGTTTTTCATATTCAGCCTCTTTAAAAGCTTTACGGATAACCTCAGTGACAATAGACGGGCTACGAATAGTTGCCGAATATTTAGTGATTGGCTTATACATCGCCATGACATCAATGTACTGGTGGCTCTCGTGGTGCATACGTTCAATGCCGCCCTGCCCAGTGATGACAACTAGTGGAGCTTTGTCGCTATAAGCATCAGCAACGCCAGTAATAAGATTAGTGGCACCCGGACCAAGCGTACCTAGACAAACACCTGCCTCACCACTAAGTCGGCCCCAGACGTCAGCAATAAAAGCTGCACCGTTTTCATGTCGAGTGGGAACAAACGTAATTGAGCTCTTCGCCATACTGAATAGTAAATCCTGATTCTCTTCTCCTGGAACACCAAAAACATATTTAACACCTTCGGCTTCAAGTGCCTTCACAAATACATCACTCACCTTCATAAGCTTTTCCTCTCTTTATGATACGTAGTCTTTAGTATAGATGTCGTCAGCAACTAAAGCAAAACCTCATCTGTTACATACCATTTTGATAGATTTTATAATCAGTTACTCCAGAGTCACGAACCGACTTGAGTGCCCTGGCATACTCAGCTAAAACTTTCAGAGAATAGATAGCTCTGGTTTCGATTTCGCCATGATCAGTTTCGCCATTCATTACTTGGTTAACATTCATGATTCGAATATGTTCTGGTAAATAAAGAATCCGTGCATTTTTATAGCTACTCATTCGTAGCTCAGATATGGGGTAGGCACCACCATGAGCTGTCGAGGAAACAGCTGCAATTAATGACGGCTTATCAGCCATCGATTTCCCGACATAGCAGAAGAAGTTTTTCAAGGATGGAGGTACCATCCCATTCCACTCTGCTGCAATAACTACGTAGCCATCAGCTGGTTCGAGAATTTTCTGTAAGCTCATCGCTGGCTTCCCCATGACATCAGACCAAATATCTTCGTGATTGGTTGGTAGCTCATGTTTATATAAATCTACAATTTCTGTTTCTACCTCAAGTTTTTCTAGTTGCCCACTGAGCCAGTTGGCAACTTTTATCGATTGACTATCCTTTCGACTACTACCGGACACAAATACAATTTTCATTATTTTCTCCAAATTTGTTTAAATGTTTAATTGAACACTTAAACTATACACTTCTCATTTAGCAGGAGCAAGGGTACGAGAGATAATAACTGCGTAACAAAGTGACAATAACCAGGCTCCAAGAAACGCGATATATGGATCATAAATTGCGAGTAACCACCAGAGAGAAACTTGGAATATAAGTATACTAACTACCATTTTAGGAATCGTGCACACGAGATTATGCAAGTAATCTACACCCTGATCTTTTAGTATGAAGCTTAGACTTAGTGTATACATGACAGGCAATGTCGAGGCTATAAATCCAAAAAATGAACCTAATAATTTGGCTGAAATGACAGCTATTGACATCAATATACCTGATGCGAAGAACCGGTATAGTAGGTGTTCGGGTGCTGCCTTGATTCTGGTCGACTTCATGTGAAAAGTCGAAATAAACAAAAGATGGAAACCAACTAGGAAGAGACAACCTAATATTACCGCATTGAAAATGTTGATACCTCTGGTACTGACTGCAGCCACCGTCGCAGCCACCAACCACCCAAGTAAACCTGCTAGTAGCCTGCTCCTGTAAGCACGGTGCTTGTTGCCAAATGAAAATAAATACGCAAATAGTACGCTGCATAAAATAAAGATAATCAATTGTGGCAGAATATTTCTAGTGGCTTGAACACCTTCTTGCCAAGTTAAAAATATTAAACCAACGAATACCGTGGTCGGCGTTGACATAATAGCTGCAGCTATTCGATAGCTAAAGAGCTTTGAGGCTCTGATTAAAATTACAACAAAACTACCACCAACCAAAAAAGATAAAAATACCCGTAATGCGAATATGCCGTTCACTATCTAAATCTCTGAAGTTCAACAAGATCAGTGATAATCTCTTCTCCATGGCCGTCAGGTGTAACATTGTCGTAGCTCTTGGAAATATCACCATTCGGGTTGATGATGAAAGTTTTTCTTAAAACCCCTTCACTGCCTCTTTGGTTTTGGCCCCACGCACCATAAGCTTTTGTTGTTACGGCATCATCATCGCTCAAAAGAGTGAAATTAAGATCGTATTTTTTAATAAACTGCTGATGACTGCTCCGATCGTCAGGACTAATGCCGATAACTTTCGTGTCTACACCCTCAAGTTCAATACGAACGTCACGAATACTACACGCCTCAGTCGTACAGCCGGGTGTGTCGTTTTTTGGATAGAAATAGACTATTAGCCAGCTTCCTCGGTAGTCCTCAAGGTCATGTTGCTCTCCTAGGTGATCAAGCAACGAGAAACTAGGAGCTTTATTGCTCAACGTATCAACCTTGTTGTGGCTGAGTGTCGGTTGGCTTGAAATTGTCTTCGATAACATTAATTTCTCGCAAAATATCCTGGACAGGGCCTTTTAGGTTTCCATTCTCGTCGACGCCTATTCCAGAGCAGAAGTAAGTAATCCCACTATTTTCATTATCGGAAATTTCGAGCCAACTGTCTGCTTCAGGCAAATTATCATCACAAGCCTCATCACGGGCTGGCGCTTCACCGAGCTTGGTAGTCTTATTAACTAGATCAATAATCTTATCCTGTTGATCGGTTGTTAGGCCGAGTGTGGTGATGCTGTCACCACGATTAACCGACAGGCCTGCCTGTCCCTGCGTAAAGGTGATTTCCACTTGTTGGTTATCCTGCTTGCTCTCAACATAAGTAATTGTTGTATTCTCAGCATCAAAGCGTTTGATCTGAGAAAACCAAATTAACGCTCCAATAGCACCAACTAGCGCTATTGCCACTATAATAAGTATCGGTAGTTTTTCCTTCATATCTCACCCACTCCTTCTTTTTTGATCTTATTTATTTCCCTGATTATTGGTGTGATTTGCTACTGGCTTAAGCTGAGCGCTCAACAGTTTTCGTCTTGAAGTAATCCAAGTTCGAACACTCAAGCCGATAAACACGATACCAGCAATGGCGCTACTAATAGGTCCAGTCTTTGGGATGGATCCTGGTGTTTCAGGTCCAGCTGTAACAGTAATGTCAGGTACGATTTTTACTCGAGCATCGTCACAGTCAACGAGATCTTCACCCTTAGCAATGTCTGGGTTTTTTGGACATTTATCAGCGCTACAATTTAGATCCGTTTTACCATCTTCGTTAGTATCATGGGCTATACAGACAACATTTGTAACTGTAGCCGCACCGATACTGTCACTGGCAATTGCGTTGACGGCAAAGTAGACGCTTGAGCCTGGCTCAAGATTGTCTATATTTGGGTTCTGTTCGCCACTAGCAAGTGTCAGACCTTCCGGTAAGACGTCACGCAATTTAACGTTTTTTAGCGCTATATTACCAGTGTTGGTGGCTTTGATAAGGAAACGGACTTCAGCTTTCGGTTTAACTTCTACAAGCTCTTGTGCTGCTGCAAAGCCCGCTTCATCGATTGATGCATTGACATTAGTGGTTACTCTCTTCTCAACATCAAGCGCTGGTTGATCTTCTTCCGAAATGTTAACCGTTACTTTACAGGCTTCGCTAGTCTTGTCACCAATATTGGTTTTGAGCTTAGCGGTAACGGTGTACTGACCTGGGTCTTTAAAAGTAATCTTCGTTTTTGGAATCTTACTTGAAATAACTTGTTCTTCACCAAAATCAAAAATGTACTGGTTGATAACCGCGCCGTTCTGAGCAGTAGCTTGAACGGTAAATTCTCGAGTCGCGCGGTCGACAGTGTTAGCTGATAAGCTTACGCAAGCAGCTTCAGGCAATGTCAATTTGACAGTAGCTTGACAACCGACACTTGTTACACGACCGATGGTAGTTACCGCAGTAGCAACAACTTTTAGTTCAGCATTTGTATCAGTGTACTTGTGACTAGTTTCGGCAACAACTGATCCGCTACCCGATTTATCGAGTATTTGAGTTTGGCTATCGCCAAAGTTAATTTCAAAGTTATTGATGCGAGCGCCACCACTAGTTGCCCCTGCAACCTTGAAACGATACTCGTTCGTACCAATTTTTTCTGCCTTTAGACTGACACATTCTGCATTCTTTCTCGGTGTGACATTCGCATCATCACACTCTTCTTTGCCTGGAATTTCTGGCGCCGTGATACAAGCAATATTTCTGACAGAACTTTCAGTTTTATAAATAACCTGGATGTCTATTTTAACTTCAGCGCCTATCGGCAAAATACCTTTCCAGCCATATTTATCGCCAAACTTCGCTACATCTCCAGTACCAACAATTTTACCGTTTTTCTTAAGTTGAAATTTCCCACTAACAAATGCTGTTCCGTCTGGAATTTTATCAAGAACACTGGCATTTAAATCAACGTCACCTGAGTTTTCTGCCATTGAAACAAATCGAACCTGTTGATTAAGGCCTGCCTCAACCCCTTCTTTTCCGTAGAAGTAAGCAGCATCAATACTCGCCTTTAAGTCAGTCGTTACTTTTTTACTAATTTTGAAGTTAGGGTTCTTAACTGGAGGTGGTGGAGGTGTTACATCTGGTGGAGTTACGTAGGCATAATCACATAGCTGCTGACTAATTTCTTGAGCCTTCGTACAGGCAGTATTTTTAACTTTTACATTAGTATTATAGCTAGCAATAATATCAATTTTAATTTCATCACCTGGATCGAGACTATACCAAGCTGAATAGCCAGTACCTACACGACCAACATTACCTTTACTGACAATCTTGCCGCCCCTCTTCATTTGCCATGTTCCGCTGACAAAAGTCGTACCGCTAGGTAGCGTGTCAGTTAATGCGCCGTTAAGCTTAACGTTACCAAGATTTGATGACTGCGAGACAAAACGAACTTTTTGACCTTTGCTTTTAACTTGAACACTTTTTTGACCCAAATAGAAGGCAGTGTCGGTGTTAGAGCTGAGATCTAAACTAACCTTTTTAGAAATATCATACTTTGGTGTTGGTGTTGGTGGTGTATAGGTTGGGGTACCAATTACAGGGTTACCACAAGTTTTAACAACTGCCCATTTGAACTGACCGTTAACCATGTAAACATAAGCTGGAATCGAAGCACTCCTAAATGAAACGCTTGGGTGTCGCTGCCATGCACCACCACTCAGAGCTTGGGATCCTGGGATGTTTTCACGGCCAAATGTATAAACATTTTGCGCAACAACCTTGCCACCAACGATAACTTTGTTATCGCGAGTCACAGTTCCGCTAACAGCTTGGCAGGCTTGGTTAGCTGATACACCAGTTATTTGGAAAGTCTGACGTGCTTCTGCATCACTCTCATTGATCTTACTCGCCAGTTCGCTACAAGAGCCAACACCACCACGAATTATGGCATTGCTGTCCCAGTCGCCACCTGGATAAGATGCGTTGGTACTATTAATCGGAGCAATTGCAAATCCGAGCAATGCTAGACCAATTAAGCCCAAGAATATCGACCTAACTTGTATTAGATGTTGAAAATATGAGTTAGCACTTTTTGAAATCATATCTGTTCCACTTCCTTTTTATCTTTTATCAGTATAGTTACGTCTTTATATAAGCATGAACGTTTTTTTATGTCAAGAAGAAAATATCTATCATCTACCCAGTGCGGTCGACTCGATGATACGTTATACTGTCATTAGATAAGGAGCTACATTGAACAAAGAAAAGCAAGCAAAATACCTTGGCTTCGGGGACCAGTCACAGCAGCCAACCATAACTCCGCCGCCACAAACAGAATTAAATGTAATTAAAAGTGCTGAGAATTATGACACGAATGTTTTTATCAGATTAGAACTTGGTTTCAAGCAACTTTTCCGCGTTAATCAGAAGATGTCGATTGTGCTACTAATCGCCGGTGGCGTCTCACTAATTTTTGGTTTTTTTCAAAACATTGGACCATCATTTGTTTCGGCGATACTCGATGGTAGCTCAAGCAATGAGCCCGCGATTAGTGCTACAATTGCTGTCTTAATTTTCAGTATCAGCCTAATCTTAGGTCTAATATACTTTTTTATTGATTTAATGGCATATGTAACCGCAGTAAAAACAGTGAAAAACACAACCATTCTCCCAGGTGATGCTAGTAAAGAAGCGCTCAAACTCTTCATCCCTGCACTCGGATATACAATTCTAACTGGTTTCATGATCTTTTTTGGTTTTTTATTTTTTATTATCCCAGGTATCTTTTTGGCTGTAGTATTCAGCCTCGGCATCCCATTAATGGTATACAAAAAAATTGGTCCAATTGAAGCTATCGGCCAAGCACTGCGAATTGGTAAAACACGTTTTTTTGAGTTGTATGCAATTCTATTTTTTGCTGGAATGATTGGTTCTTTCACGGGTGGAGTTACAAGTCTCGTAGCAAAAACTGCTACGTACTCGAGTATTTTAGCTGATTTTACATACCGAGACGACAACAATATACAGAGGCCACAGCTGCACTGGACTAATTGGCTGGCTGTTGGAATCTCTATTTTCTTTATTCTGCTATTATTAAGCTTATTCGCATTCTTAATAATCGCATTGATAGCAATTGCAGCTAATTCATGATCAACAGAGGTCAATCATGGGCATTAATCACAGGTGCATCAAGCGGATTTGGAGTAGAATTTGCTAAACTTGCTGCAAATGATGGATACAATCTTGTTATTGCTGCTCGTCGCATCGATAAGCTAGAAGAGTTAGCGAAAGAAATTAAAAAATCACACAATGTTGAAGTTGTCGTAGTAGAAATTGATCTAAGTATGGCTGAGAATATTAATAACTTTTATCGGCGGTATCGCCAAAAAAATGGTTTTGATATGGTCATTAATAACGCAGGCTTTGGTGATAATAATTTTTTTGTTGATAGTAATACAAATCGAAACAGACAGATGATAGAGCTAAATATTACGTCATTAACTGAGTTGTCACAATTAGCACTAAAAGATTTCGCTCATAAAAAGGCTGGCTATTTGATGAATGTTGCATCAATTGCAGGTTTTTTTTCAGGTCCAGGTATGGCAGTCTACTATGCTACAAAAAATTACGTTTTATCTCTGACTGAAGCTATTGCTGCTGAAAATAATAATTCTGGGATTAAGATCTCAGCTCTCTGCCCTGGCGCTACACGGACTGGTTTTGAGTCAAATGCAAATATAAGAGGCCAATCAATTTTCGACAGCAATAAAAAACTTCCGCATGCTGCTGAAGTTGCTAGCTACGGATATAACAAACTAAAACAAGGTAAAATCGTCGCAGTATATGGATTGCAAAACAAATTTGTCACCCACGTCGCTCGTCGTTTTATGACAAGAGCAGTTACAAGAAAAATCATCAAGAAGATTTCGGAAAAATAAATATTAAAATGACTCCCAGATTCCGAAGGTGTATATCGAAACTTGCTGAATTAATAAACGTCGCACAATATTTAATTATTTTAACTATTCTCATGAAGCCAAGCTACTGGTCTAAACGAAATGGTACCTGTGCTTCATTGGCGAATAATAGCGCTGCATATAGACGTTCCGTCAACAGTGGCTGTTCAGAGCTCAATTGCACTAGCCAACGTGAAAATCCAGATTGCAGCTTTTTTTGCTGTAAAACAGCACTGACTGAGACTGTTTCAGAAATGGTTGCGCCTATATCGAGCTTGATTAACGCCTTCATGACAGCAACCGGGTCTCTAGTGTAAAGCACTGCTAAACGGTCAGCCGACATAATCGCTCGTCGTGACCAAAAACCAAACATTGATTCGATAAATGTTCCTATTCCAAAAAATGAGAATGCTTCCGAGAAACGACGGACGAAAGACAGCAATGGTGCCGAACCAAAAACTATCATTCCTACTTCGCGAGTTAGTAAAATTCTTAACTCAGCATCATCCATGTCTGACAGTAGGCTATCATCAAGCAGTATCAAAAATCGTTTTCCACTTCCTAGTGTTTCAATGCGGCGCGTGTCGAGATCATCAGTTACGAATAACTCAATCGGTGGTGATTGTAAATTAATTGAAATTTCTTGTAGAAGATTTTGGACATTGTAGTGTCGCGTCGCCATGATTGATATCCCGTTAGCAACCACGCGACGCTGTTGAAGTTTAATCTTAATAAAACCAAAAATAATTAATCCGACAAACACCGCCAAAGCACGAATGTCAGTTAATAATACTACTGTGAGGATAAATAACCCAAGCGCAAGCATTGTCATAAGCAGGACAGTAGTATCCACCGATTTTTTAGCGGTAGCAATTGACTGCAGAAAGTATTGCTGGACGTTTCGCTCCTTGCTTACTTCTGCTTGAGGCTGCATGACTAATTAAAAATCTTTAGTTTATCAAAAATTGATTGATCAGCACTATCAAAATCAAATTTTTTGTACTCATCAAAGACTGCCTTTTGAGCTGGGCTATCGTAACAAATTTTGTTTATATTGTTATAGAAAGATTTCGTTTTTTCTACATCACTCTGATCGAAATACGAACCAGAATCGAACAAGACATCCCCTAGTTTTGAGTTAGCACTGCTATAACTTGTACCACTAGAGTCAGCACCATCTATGGCAGACTGTATTGACACTATATCTGCAGTAAATCTATCTACATAGAACTTACGTAGCTCTACGAGGTCAGTATCTTTTAGTGATAATTTAGCTAAATCATCTTTGAACTTTGTTAGTTCACTTATATATTGTTTGCCAGCTACTATATTAGAATTAACTTCGTAATCAGCATTTTTTCGATCATTATAAATTTTCGTCATAGCCTTTGAGTGCGGCCTAGTAACATCTCCAAGCAGAGCAAGATCTGCTTGTGCAACTGTTAGCTTACCAATGCATTGGCTCTGAGAAGCATCGAATGCAGCAATATTTTTACCGAACTCATCATTGTGGATTGTAGTATATGGCTTAGCAAGCTTATGAAACTCTTGATAATTGTTACCAGCACGCTGGAGCGCAGATGTGATATCTTCGTTTAAACTTGCGCTTGGTTCTAGTAGTTCCTCACCACCGCCCGTATAGACTATACTATCACTCAGATGCCCATAAATCATTAAATCAGTTACGTCATTAATGCTTGATGATGATTGACTGGCCGCCTGTAGAACCTCAGGTTTTTTATCTTTGAAGTAGGTAGAGTAAAGATAACCGCTCAGACCAACTACCGCAAAAATTGCTAGACCTGCCACGATCACAAACCACTTTTTCTCGAGTAGCTTATCGAACCAACTCTTACGTTGTTGTTGCAACACTGTGTTATTAACGGTTAAATTATCAAGCCCCTCCGGAATGAAAACGTTTTGTGTCATATTATTCGGTATATTTGGTGGTTGAACAGGGGCTTGGTGTGGCTGCATTTGAGGTTGGTTAGTTTCATAAGTTGTTTGTGCTGGCTGAGCTGTCTGAGTTATTGTTTGATTAAACTGATTGTTATCGCTATCAATTGCTGTGAACTGTTGGAGTGTAGACGCAGCGGGCTGAGGGTTCGCCGGTGGACCTACGTTAACTTGGACCGGTATTGAACCATCAGTATTAACATCCCCACCACTCTGCTGATTTTGATCATCCATCGTTAAACTTTAGTATATCATAAGCAGTTTAGGCTTTCGCTCGTTTTAAGCCTTTAGGGTTGGTAAGATATCGGCAAGCTCACTTGCTAGTGCGCCGAACTTGAGTTTTTGACCAGCCTTCGAGTGAAGTTGAACCGCTTGCTTAGCAATATCAAATGCCAACGAATTCGGTGTCTGCGCCCAAAGCCCAGCGATTATACCGGCCAAAACATCACCACTGCCAGCAACCGCAAGTTTTCGGTTTGGTTTATTAATTTTCCAAGATTTATCATCACAAAAAATCATCGTTGTACTACCCTTTTCTATAATTGTCGCTTCGGTTGTTTTGGCAAGGTCAGACATATTGACCTCTCCGCGCGACTCAAGCAAGCGTTTAGCTTCGCCACCATGTGGCGTTAAAATACACTTCTCGTGCAGCATACTCCAAAGATCATCATTGCTGGCAATAAGATCAATAACAGCCGCATCAATGACAAATGGGTGTTTTGATAACAGTAGCTTATCTAATAAATTTTTAGCTAAAAGAGCACTGTTTCCAACAAACCAACCTGGTCCACAAACCAACACGCCTTTTCCCTTAAGAAAATTATCTACCTGTTCAAAATTACCGACAACGACTTCAGGCAAAACAATACTTTGAGCTATTGGTAATAGCTTCTCATCAACACATAAAAAGATTATGCCTGCTCCAACTCGAAAAGATGCTAGGCTAACGAGTGAAGTTGCACCCAATCCAGTATCGGGTTGGTCTGGGTCGGACAAAATCATTACGCTTCCACGCTGATATTTGTGTACAGATTGATCGTTCATATACATTTACGATAGCACAACTCAATCTTCAAGAAAGTCACCAGACTGATGTTTCCACAACTCCTGATATAGTCCACTTTTTTCAATCAACTCATCGTGAGTTCCCTGTTCGATAATTGAGCCATTATCAACCACAACAATCCGATCGAGCTTCCGAATCGTGCTTAATCGGTGCGCGATGACGATGGTTGTGCGCTCGCGCATCAGATTATCGAGTGCCTCAATAATAAGTTTTTCACTTTTGCTATCGAGTGCCGACGTCGCTTCATCAAGTAGCAGAATCGGTGCTTCAACTAGCATTGCTCGTGCAATTGCCACGCGCTGCTTCTGACCACCGCTGAGCTTGATTCCCCGCTCACCCACCAGCGTGTTATAGCCGTCAGGCAACTTGTCGATGAACTCAGCGGCATAGGCAAGCTTTGCAGCCTGCTTCATGTCAATATCACTGGCAGATGGCTTACCATAGCGAATATTCTCTTCCAGAGTTCGGTGAAACAAGATTGGCTCTTGTGACACATAAGCAATCTTACGACGTAATTCTTCTTGTGATACTCTCGAAATATCCTGACCATCAATTGAGATCGTACCACTTTTAATATCTGCAAAGCGTAGAAGTAATCGTGTTAATGTTGTTTTCCCGCCTCCGCTAGGGCCGACTAGCCCGACTTTCTCACCAGCTTTAATACCGAGATTAAGCCCCGAAAAAACTGCCTCGTCTGTATCATCATAGGAAAATGTAACATCATTGAATGAGATACTTCCTTCTGAAAATCTAACTGGCTCTGGGTTTTCACTATCTAGAACACCATGATCTTGAGCAAGTATTTCTGTCATCTCTGCAGCTTCAGAAACTAATATCTCGGCTCTCTCCACTGTTTGGTTGAAATTAAATAAGTTCTGATAAATAGAAATCATATACAGTTGTGCAGCCAAAACTACTCCTACGCCGACCAACCCGTTAACAATTAAATAAACCGATATGAAAACATACGATGCTACGAAGAGGACTACCATAGCCCATCGAAAACTTCGAATATGTGCGCCAAAAGTCCAGGCCTTGCGACGCTTATCGGATCGCTCTTGGCTAATCTTTATAAACTCATTTTTTTCAAATTCGCTACGTCCGAAAGTTTTTACCGTCATAATATTTGCTAAAACATCTGCTACGCGCCCAGTAACCTTCGAATCTGCTTCGGCTTCAATCCGTGTATACTTTGATTTTTTACGCGTTAAATAAATAACACTAATCAAAAAAACAACAACCCAAGCGATGAGATAGTATGCTAATTCAGGTGCAATGAATAATAAAACAATTATCGAGCTTAGAATATTAATAACCAGCGTATAAGTTTCAAACAAAATCACTTTTTCGAGCTCTTGATAGCTTCGCAAAAATCGGTTGAATTGAGTAACGAGCGATCCAGAAAAACTATTACTAAAAAACTCATAACTATGACCAATCAAACGGCCAAAAACTCTTCTTTCAAGTTGCTTAAGACTCTCGCGAGACCGAAAGATAAATGTAAAATCATTCGCTCGCCACATTGCCATTTCGAATACGGTGAGACCGACTACAAGCAGGGCAAGCCTATATAACACATCGGAGTCTTGTCCAGGAGTAAATTCAGCTAAAGCTTGGAATAGTTGAGCTAGATAATACCTAACAGCTGCACCACCCGCCAAAACTGCAAAAAAAATAACAACAAAATGAAGCGAAAATAGCCACTTATACAACTTAGCTATATCTAGGTAAAATCTCATCGTTTTACGGAAAGTATTTTTATCAACTTTTATCACTTCGTTCTCATTCATCTAGAAAATCTCCTGACTGATGGCTCCAAAGTTTAGCATAGAGACCTTTTTCGGCAAGAAGATCATCGTGGCTACCCTGCTCGACAATCTTACCGTCGTTCATGACAATAATCCGATCGAGTTTCCGAATGGTACTTAATCGGTGGGCAATTACGATTGTAGTTCGTTCTTCCATCAAGGTATCAAGTGCATCGGCAATCAAAGCCTCACTCTCGCTATCGAGTGCAGAGGTAGCTTCGTCGAGTAAAAGAATCGGTGCTTCGACTAACATGGCACGCGCGATTGCCACACGTTGCTTCTGACCACCACTAAGCTTCATACCACGTTCGCCTACCAAAGTTTCATAACCTTTGGGTAGTTTGTCGATAAATTCCGCAGCGTGCGCGAGCTTGGCGACTCTTTTAATCTCATCCAGGCTAGCATCAGGATTTCCGTAAGCAATATTTTCACGAATACTACGGTGAAATAGTATCGGCTCTTGGCTAACGAACGCAATATTTCGACGTAGCTCGTCTTGGACAAGCTCTGATATATCTTGGTCATCAATCAAGATTTTCCCAGAATTAATATCCATGAATCGTAGCAAGAGTTTTGTTATGGTTGTTTTCCCGCCTCCGCTAGGGCCAACCAGCCCGACTTTCTCACCAGCCTTAATATCAATTGATAGATTTGAGAAGAGATTGCTATTTGCTTCATCATATTGAAATGAGACATTATCAAATTGAATTTTTCCCTTCGCAAAGTTTGGTGATATTGCATCTTTGTCATCCTCTAAGTCAGGAGAAGTTCGTAAAATTTTTGTCATTTCAACAGCATCACTAATCGCCTTTTCTAATCGTCTTGTGATATTTCCAATTTCCCAAAAATCACCAAATAAACGAAATAAATAGTAGGTTGTTAGCAGTAAGACCCCAACACTAACTGTGCCGGCAATTGCTGATTTAATTGACCAATATATAACAAAAAACTCTAGAGATATCATTAGAATACTTTGAATGAAGCGTAGATGTTCATCCCAAAACCAGCTTGTTGAGCGTTTTTTATATCTATCTTGGCTAACTGATTCATAGCGTTTTTGTTCAAACTTCCTACGACCGAAAATTTTAATATTGGCTGTGTTTGTGATTGCATCGGCGAGCTCTGCTGTGACCGAACTATCAGCAATCGCCGCGATGCGCGAGAACTTGCTCTTATACGAACTAAGGGCAACGATTACAGACACGAATACGATAGCCCAGACAAGCAAAGTGAATCCAACAACAGGGAAGATTACTAATAAAATAATAATAAAACTAACACCTCGAATAACCATAGGCGCCAGATCCCAAAAGAATATATCTTGAACTGATTCGAGGCTGTTAACGAACCGATTGGTCTGCGTAACTAGCGCTCCACCAAAACGATTTGAGAAAAACGAGTATGAACGTTTCTGTAATTCCGAAAATGTTTTCTGCTCTAAATCTCTCATTGCTTTTGCCTGGAATGCAATATACGTATACGTAACAATTCTCCATAGAGCAAAAATCGCAAACAGTGATATTCCAATATAAATTAGTAGCTGCCATAATTCATCCGCCAGTCCTGGGTTAGCGGCAAGCTGTGAAATCTTATCGAATACCTGACTATATAAATATGGTAACAGTACTCCTTGAATTAGCACTGTGACTACCATGAGCCCTACAGATAGATAGAATGCCAGTTTATACTTATTAGCTGCATTCAAATAGTAGCGCATGGTTTCAGCTGTAATTCGTCGATTTGTTATTTTTTTCATATTTCCTTCTTTTTATCGTACTACTTTTTCTGAGGATTTTTCGCCTCTGTTACAAAAAATCTATATGTTATTGTATTTAGGCGAATAGCGCTGTTTGAACACAATTGTGCAACGACCTACTAGCTCCTGTGTTTTTTATTTTTGTTATTTTAATCATAATATAAATATTTTATCACAATAAGTAATTTTATGCAAAATATTTTTTATTAGATATGAACACTTGTGTTAAAAAATACACTACCGCAAATTAAAATTCTGTACTTATTATTTAATGCTCTTTTTATTTTTTTTAGTTTGTTTAGTCTTTTGAGTAGTGGCTGGTGCAAGATACTGTGCCAGTGCAATGCCGATGATACCACCAATCATTGGGCTCAGGATGTAAACAACTGAAAAACTATTCGCGGCATATGCTACGGCCGGATTAAGCATACCGTTGGAAGCAACCGCCATACTTAGACCAACCAAAAGTCCAAAACCTATAACCACACCAGATAGTTCTGAACGAACCGTTTCAAATACAACTGAGCCAACCGCAAATGCAAAAATACCGGTACCGAGAATTTCACTGACAATTACTGGCCATTGTGTCATCAGTGGAAGATCGACTGCTGGGTTGACCAACAGATAGCTTGCCATCGCAAGCGCGGCAATTCCACCAAGCATTTGGGCGATCACATAAAAAATAGCTTTTTTCAAACCTATTTTTCGAGCTACAAATAATCCAGTCGTAATTGCAGGATTAAGGTGTGCTCCAGAAATAGGACCAACCGCATAGACCATAACCATAAGAACAATACCTGCCATCAATGGTGTTGCTATCGGGAATACTTGACTAGATAATGTTAAAACAACAACAGCAGCCAGTGCGAACGTACCGATAAATTCTGCAATTACTGCTTTAAAGTCTTTACTGTCCATTTTTCAACTCCTATTAGTTACGCTAAGCATAACCTATTTATAGCAACTTTTTCAAGAGAAACTATGATTAGAAGCTAAACTTACTACTCACGTGAAAACAGTTTTGCAACTATCTGTGCTAGAGATACACCAGCACTAAGCGTAAGTAGGGCTGATGATAAAACTATGAATATCTCTTGGTTACTACCTGTTTTTGCAAGCGAGGATGTCGAGTTCGAAAGATTTTTCACTTCACTTAGGTTATTAATACTAAGACCTACTGGATCAACAATTGTACCATTTGCTAAGTTGTCTTCATCACCGTCGCCACCATCTTGAACAGAGTATTGGAGCAGCAATGCAGGCACTCCACCGACAGTACTTTCAGTGATGACTGAACCCGGTAAATCTGAATATTTGCTAGTATTAGATTCGAACTTACGTGCAGTAAAACCGTCTTTTGCTAGATCAGTGAAGAAGTAAGCCTGCATCTCAACCATTTCCCCTGACATAACTCCTTCTACCGTGAAGCTGAGCAGGCCAAAAGGATAATTCTTCCCGATATCTTCAAAAGCTGCCGCTGCAACTGAAGTTGAAATGATCGTCGTTCCGGCAGGAGAAACCAGTGTGACATACTTATTTGTCTGCGTATTAACAAAGCTAGTAACATTGCTTTGAGTTGAATCTTTAGCACCATCATCATTACCGTCTCCAGCATTAGGCGCAGCGTCTTCAACTCCGCTCACTATGCCGTCGCCATCAGTGTCGACATTTGTATACGAGAAAACCTGTATACGATTATTGGCCTGATCAGTAACATAGAATTTTGAGCCGTCATTATTGATAGTGATAGACACCGGAACGTTGAACTCTCCGTTCCTAGAGCCGAACCGGCCAAATTTGCCGACATAGCTGTAATCGCTCGTATTGAATGCCTGAATACGATTGTTATCCCTTTCAGTAACATAGATTGTCGAACCATCGGGACTCGTCGCGAGACCACGTGGGTTGCTAAGTTGACCATTGGCGCTACCAATCCCACCAAATTGACCGAGATAGGTATTATCCGCAGCGTCGAAAACCTGCACACGATTATTGCCAGTATCTGACACAAATATTTTTCCACCTGATATCAGAATTGCTCGCGGAGTACTTAGCTGGCCATCACCAGCACCTGCTGAGCCAAATTTGCCAACATAGCTGTTGTCACTAGTGTTGAATATTTGAATGCGGTTGTTGGATAAATCTACAACATAGAATTTCGACCCATCTTCCGAAAACGTGACACCATAGGGATTGCTGAACTGCCCATTGCCACTACCAGTTACACCCAAGGAACTAACAAAACTATTATCAGAAGTATTAAATATCTGGATGCGGTTGTTGGATAAATCGGCTACATATAATTTTGTACCATCTGGCGAGACGGTTAGCGCGTAGGGAGTACTGAATTGTCCAGGAGCACTACCGAGTGAACCAAACTCACCAACATAGCTGTTGTCACTAGTGTTGAATATCTGAATGCGGTGATTTCCAGAATCTGCAACATATAGTTTAGTATTGTCTTTACTAAGTGCAGTTTGGTAAGGATTTAAAAACCCTCCAGATTGTTGGCTAGAGCTACCAAATTTAGCCTGGAAGCTGTTGTCACTGGTGTTGAATATTTGGATACGGTTGTTATAGGTATCCGCGACATATAATTTACTACCGTCAGGACTCACCGCAATACCTTGGGGGTCTTTAAACTGCCCATCACCTGTGCCGTATTCACCAATTACAGGTGGAAGCTCTACACCGTCTAAGCCAAACTTTTTCACTTGAGCAAAGCTTCTAGTTGGCCGGACGTTCATCACATGAATTATGTCATTATTATCGATAACAACATCTGTCGGATATCGCAGCTGATTCAATCCGCCACCCCAATTGCCTATTTGCTTGACATAAGATCCATTGCTATCAAAGACGAGGACTCTTGCTACCTCTTCTTGAACGTATATATTGTCACTAGAATCAACGGCTACTCCAGTTAGGGAGTGGAAGTCGGGGTCTGGGTTAGAAGCATTTGATACAAACTGCAAAATATAATTACCTGCGCTGTCAAACTTTTGTATTCTAATATTAGGGTCATCAGCAACAATCACATTACCTTGGCTATCAACGACAATCGCTTTTGGAAAACAAAAGTTACCGTCTGTTATAGTCTCCTCAGACTTACAGCTGCGTTCGCCAAATTGTCCAATATAAGAATTATTTGTTCCGTTAAAAATCTGAACTCGGCTGTTTCCAGTATCAGCAACGTAGAGCTTTGAGCCGTCATTATTAAAAGCTAAGTCACTTGGATTAGCAAACTGACCATTTCCACTACCCGAAGTTCCGAATTTTCCGATATATGAGTTATCCGATGTTTTAAAAATTTGAATTTGGTTGTTGCCTGTGTCCAGTACGTAGAGTTTGGATCCATCTGGCGAAACAGTAGTCGCCATCGGTTTATCAAATTTCCTATTTTCAGTAACGCCACTCTTTCCGACGACACTATCGAACTCAGGCATAGCCAAAGACGCGTTAGCTGATGATGAGTTAATTGACACCACGATAACAACTACTAGAAGTATGACACTGAAAAACGCAATCCTGTAGTTATTTAATAGGGACTTCAGATTCATAATTTCTTGCCTTTCTTGGCTATTATTGACTTTGTTAAATTCGTTTTTTTGTTTTTTGTTTGGTAACTACATTATATCACAAAAAAACATGAGCATTATCTATTTTAATATCAACTCAAACGAAAAAAGATACAAAAATATTACTCCCAGCGGAAGACGCGGAAGGCGATGACGTAGATAATTACTAGCCAGATGCCAATTAGTCCAAGCTGCGGACCAATTTCCCAGAGATGCTTGCCCTCGGTAGCAATCAAACGAATACCATCGATAATCGGAGTTAGAGGAATAAACGCCGAGATATTCTGTAGCCATTCTGGCATTAGGAACCGCGGGAAAAATGTGCCTGACAAGAACATCATCGGAAAAACGATTATGTTACCGAGCGGAGCGACCTGGCGCTCATTCTTTGCCCAGCCACCGAGGGCTAGACCAATACCGAGAATTGTTACCGTTCCAAGTACTAGGAATAAAGCTAATTCAAATGGGTTACCAACTACCTTCAAATTAAAAACAAGAATTGCTACAGCAAACTGAATCGCAAAAGCTACTAATCCGATGATCCCTTGAGAAATAACGTTCGACAAAAAGTACTGCCAAACACGGAGGGTAGTTGTGTGGAATCGCCGTAGTATTCCTTGTTTTTTTAATTCAGGGAAGACATTCATAGGACCAAAAATACCGATACCGATAATAGAAAATCCAAGCAAGCCAGAGAATATGTAGTCGAACGAAGATAGTCCTCGATCGTTAGTCTGCTTTGCTTTGACTGAAAAAGGTGTTTGCTGCTGCACAAACGAAGCGTTTATAGCCTGGAATTGACCAGTCAAAATTGAGCTTAATGTCTGGCCAGCTTGCTGGTTATTTTGTGAGTAAATTACTTCAGCTTTTCCTGTGGGATAGCCTTTTGTTTGATCAATCTCACCAAAGCCTTTAGGTAAGATAATTGCGGCATCTAGTTCGCCTCTATTCATAGCGTCTTTAGCCGCATCGATAGTTTTAATGTTCTCATCAACTTTCAAAGAATCGCTTTTCTTGGTTTCTTTGACGTACTTTTGAGAGAACTCAGATTTTGACTGGTTAATTAATCCTACATTAAAGTTGGCATCACCTGAGTTTCCAAAAATTCCACCAAAAACGAATAAAAAAATCAGTGGAAAGGCAATCGTGAAAAATATTGCTAGCTTATCGCGGAAGAATCGTCTGGTATTAATTTTTGTAAAAATAAAAACCGTAAATAATTTTTTGCGCATATTAAACTCTCAGCTCTTTTCCAGTTAGATCGATAAATACGTCCTCAAGATTTGCCTGCTCTACATGTTGTTCCTTCTTAAACCCACGATCAAGCAATTGTTTAATTAAATTCTTTGGTGTGTCGAGCGCAATAATCTTACCCTCGTCCATAACTGCAACTCGGTCACAGAGGATTTCTGCTTCATCCATGTAGTGAGTTGTAATGATTACGGTAACACCACGATCGCGTACCTGACGTACCAAATCCCAAAGGTTTCGACGAGCTTGTGGGTCCAATCCTGTGGTTGGCTCATCTAGGAAAAAGACAGTCGGATCATGGACGAGCGCAGCAGCTATCGAAAACCGTTGTTTTTGACCTCCAGATAGATTCTCAACAAAACTATTTTTCTTTTGGAGCAGGTCAACATCTTCAAGAAATGTATCGACATCGACTTTTTCACCATAAGCGGCCGCAAATAACTCTATCAATTCAGATAACTTAGTCTTGTCCTGAAAACTTGGACTCTGCGGTTGCACTCCGATAATCTTACGGATTTCATACGGATTTTTTGAAACATCAATTCCGTCAATCGTCGCACTACCACCATCGATTGGCCGCAGAGCTTCGAGCATTTCCAGGGTTGTGGTTTTACCGGCACCATTTGGACCCAAGATTCCGAAGACTTCACCTTTTTTAACAGCAAAGCTAATGCTTTTAACGGTCTTCTCACCATCATAAACTTTCTCAAGATTTTTGACCGTAACAATATTCTTTTTAGCAATAACTTTCGTTTTTTTAATCATAGGAATATATTATACGCCTGTCAAAAATTGGTGTCGATAGACTTTGGCTATTTGATTAACCGTAAACGACGAACCAAAAATATTGATGTGGCAACTGACACAAGTGAGATAGCGATGAGCACTGTCTCTGATTGTCCTGTCTTTGGTAGCGTATTAGCTGCTCCAGAAATACCCAAGCTATTCACCGCCGTCGTGAACGGTGATTCGTAAGCACCAGAATCATAGGCTAGGCCTTGAGGGCGAACAGAGCCTCTGGCGTCTTGCGTCAGACCAGCTATAGTGACACCTGAGTCTATAGCGGGAGAACCAGACATAAGAGCCATGGTTGGAACGTAGCCACCGTTGTTTTGGAGTGGGCCGAGAGTGGAGCCAAGGGCTGTGAGGTTGTTTTGGTCTTTAACGTGATTAAAATATGTTGAGCAAGTAGTATCGTCACTTAAATTCCCACCGCCACTGGTTAAAGAGCCGTTGAATCCACCGCTACCACCAAAAAGTGGCGTGTAGTCGAAGAAACCCTCACAAGCATTAGGCACGCCTAAGCTTTTAATATCAGCGAGTAGTAGATTATCAGTCTCTAACGATACGTTTGCAGTACCGCTCACTCCACCACCAGCGACGACTAAACTCGTCGAACCAAAACCGGAGGCTTGTGAACTTTCACCTCCTGCAATATCCGTAATAGTGGAGTTATTAATCTTGGCAGTTGTGGTAGAATCTTCTGCCCCGGTGTAACTTATTAAGCCGAGACCGATTGCAATTGAGGAAGTCCTGATATTGGAAATCGTTACATTTTCAAAGTTAGCATTAAGCGTGCTTGGACTTCCACCCGCTATAATGCCCCCCATAACCATAATCCCACTAGCCGTGGCTTCGCTGTCGGTGTTTTCGATATCGCTCACTGTCGTATTAGAGACAGATAGATTAAGTATGGCCTTATTATTTGTGTATACAAGAATCCCAGGTAATCCTATGCCTGCAGCTGAACTATTAAATCGGTGCACATAAGAGTTGTTTATCGAAATAGAGGTCATCACGCCGTCTACTCCATTTTCTACTCCGAAACCCGAAAGAGCCAGCGAAGCCCCCACACTAGTAGCGTTCAAGCCGTCTATCTCAATTCGATCAGCGTCTAGGTTAGCATCTTGAACACCGATACCAAACCCTCTAAAACCCGTCACAGTGAAATCAGAAACAGTCAGCATCTCACTGGCAGTCGCTGTTATTTGAATAGTCTGATACTGGCCGTCTCCATCGATAATCGATTGCCCCGCACCAGCACCCTTGAATGTTGCAGTTTTAGTCAGTACTGGTAGATCGGCTACCAGCGTTATCGTCCCAGCCGGAAGGTTGATAGTATCATTTACACCATCGCCAGCAGGACAATCACTACTTGTAGCAGCTTGGTCGTTAATGTTCTGGATAGCTTCACTCAGTGAGCAAGAGCTGTTTGTAGTTGTCTCGTCGTTGCCGACAGCAACGTTGAAGCTAGCTGCGTGAGCAGGTGCTGACTGAGCAACTGAAATAATTACAGTGGCGAGCACAGCTAACGGCAAACGTACGAGATTGATATTTTTCATAGATAGACTTTCGTATTTTGGTTAGAGGAAAATGTTTTTTTACATATTTTTGCTTTGATTATGAGTATACATGAGCATATTGAAGAAATATATAGCTAGTACTGCTCCTCGGGTGACTATATCTAGGAATTTACTATTTAAGCTTCAAACCAAGCCAAATACCTAAAATTCCGCCGATAAAGCCACCAATCACTGTCCAACCAGACATACTAGCCGAGCCAAACAAAACTGGAATGTAGCCACCAATATAAGTTCCTGCGATTGACGTTAATAGAACTGGTTTATTGCCCATATTACATATTCTAAACCCATATTCCTCACAGCACAAAGCTCTTTTCAGATTCAGCAAATCATAAATATGATGCATAATTTTGTAGCTAAAAAGACAATCCACGGATCAGCTGGATTTTCTATTTGGCTGAGAAAGGGATGAACACTCAACGATAGACTAGCTAACGCTATTCCGTCATCTCGCTAGAAGCTGTCAAATCATAGATTATGACAACTATCTAAACCCTCTGTCGGGTTCGCATCTTTTTCTCAGAAAAGAGAAAAACGCCCAAAGTCTAAAGACTTGGAAGCTCTTCTCCTGGCGGAGAGAGAGAGAGAGGGATGACGCTCGCTTCGTTCACTATTCCGTCGCTAAGCTCCTTACGAACCCTTTTTGCTTCGCAAAAGTCGGGTTCGAACGCTCAACAAACTAAAAACAGCCCAAAGGGCTGCGTTTAGTTTGGCGGAGAGAGAGGGATTCGAACCCTCGAAGATGATTACTCACCTTACACGATTTCGAGTCGTGCGCCTTCAACCAGGCTCGGCCACCTCTCCATAGCTTATGAAATTATATCAGCCTATTTCAT
This sequence comes from uncultured Candidatus Saccharibacteria bacterium, assembly GCA_964622235.1. Taxonomy (GTDB): domain Bacteria; phylum Patescibacteriota; class Saccharimonadia; order Saccharimonadales; family JAGPDM01; genus CAZUNB01. The sequence goes on from CAZUNB010000001.1 coordinate 25,217, forward strand.
TCACGACTATCTTGGAATCTATCGAACAAAAGCCTATTTATTCGAATGCCGATGTGGTAAAAACAATTTTGCGCTCAGGCCGATTCCAATAAGTGCTGGAAACCAAAATGACAAAATCCGAAAAGCTAGCACAGCGGCTAATATCGTCGACAAAGGATGCCCGTAACTGACAAAAAATGAAGCCGTGATCGTCTCGCTCTCACCTACGCCACCAGGTATTAATGGTACAAATACTGCTAATCGCGAGAAAAAGTAACCATAGAGGCCTAGTAGATAACTAATGTCTAAATCAAATGCTCGTAAGATAAACCACAATGCTGTCCCTTCAAATATCCAAGTAGCTGAGAAAAAGAATGCCAACTGCAAAATGTCTCTAGTTTTATAACCTGACTTTTTAACCAGTTGCCAAGGCGCTAAACTAGTTTCACCGACGAACCGTTCAGAAAATTTCTGAACTTTTTCTTGTACAAAACGAGAATTCCGAGCGAGGAAAATGATTATCACACCAATAGCTAAAATAATCGGTAGAAATCCGATAATACGACTGACAGGACTATCTCCGGGTAGTCCGTAAAATATTGTGCTTATAAGTACTGCAAATAAGAACAGTATATTCAGTGTTACAATTGCGACCGAGTAAAGAACAACTAGAAATTTTCCAGCCAATTCAACTTGTCGATTTTCTTGCCTCATAATTCGACGCCAAACTAACAGATCACCGAGGATGATAATTTTACTAACGCCAAGCCCAGCTAGTGATTCAACCAAAGACTGCCAAAAACTGATGTGGATATCTTGGCGTTTAAAAAATTTTTGATATGGAATTACTAGCGTTGAGATTGCTAGAAGTTCACTTACGATTGCCGCAAGTAAGTAATCAAGTCTGATACTAGCTAAAATCTGGCGATTGTTGGAAAAAAACCATGCTTGATAAGCAATCGTAATAATACCGAAAAAAATCAGGGTTATTGTCGCGCCCCGCGTGAAAAATTGTTTTTTGGACGTTGCTTTTTTGGCTTTAAGCATACCTTCTATCATACGCTAGTTTTTTGAATGCTATACTCCATATATGAGTGAACAATCCTATCAACCTGGAGTCTGCAATATCAACACCGATGAAATTACCTATCGACGTAAGGCTGGCTATATAAGCCTTGGAATTACTATTATAATTTTTGTAACTGCAGTTTTATTGAGAAACACTACTATCGCTGGAGCTGTCGCCATTTTTGCTTCAATTTCTGCTATCAGTTTCCTGCAAGCTCAAAATAAATTCTGCGTGGCATATGCTGGCAGCGGCAAACAAAATGCCACCGAAGGTGAAAAAGAAGCTACGGAGATTAAAAGTGCTAAAAATCGCGCACTCGATAAAGCCAAAGCCAACAAAATGTATCTTCAAGCCGCGGCTGTCGGCATCCTCGCCGGTGGTATGAGCTTCACATTAGTCACTCTGCTCTAAAATCGCTTAAGAGTTCCTACCTGAGCTGGAGAGTTTCGGCAGAAAAGGTGATATTGAGTGGTTTGATCTCGACCGCTCGTTCGCCTTCGGCCACGTAACCCGCATCGTAAGCTTTAATTCCATGCTTTTCGCTGGTCTCGATAACTATCTTGGCATGTTCAGCAGGAACGTAAACCGCAAAGCCAGCGCCCATATTGAACGTGCCGTAGGCTTCTTCGTCGCTGTATTCATTTTGCTCTTGAATAAATGATAGCACCTCCGGGACAGGCGGAAGCTTTTCAATGACATATCGTAAATCTTTAGTGTGTCGCATAATTTTGCGCCAACCGTGTCCAGTAATGTGTGCCATGTAGTGGATTGGAACGTTTTGCTCGAACAACTCTGCGACAACACTAGGATACAAATGTGAAGCTGCCAATAATCCTTGGCCAAAAGTCTGTCCACTTGGAAGCTTAGTTTGATAACCTTCCGGCAACCCCGCAGCAATTTCACGTGCCAATGAAATTCCATTGGTTTGAATACCAGTTGATTCTAAAAAGACAATTCGATCACCAGAACTGAGCTCATCACCTAAAACCAGTCGAGATTTTGGTTCTATTAAACCAACACCCGAACCAGCTAACTCGAGTGCACCATCTACAACCATATCTTTTAAGCTTTGGGTCTCGCCCCCTCCCCAAGTTGCACCAACCAATTCGCAGGCCTGTTGCCAGCCATTAATAAGATCACTGGCTAACTTGTTATCTTCCAACCAATCGTAGCTACTGCTCGACCAATAAGCATTAATTATCGTTGGTAGCGCACCCACAGTCACCAGGTCATTAGCAATCGTCGAAACAGTGTCAATTGCCGTCTGGCGGAAAAAAGACTCTCCTGTCTGCTCATATACGGCCTGAGTAATTAGGCTTTTTGTTCCCAAACCTTCCTGGGTCAAAGCGATATAACCTGTTGATGTCTCAGCTAAAAAGGCACTCTCACCCCGGCTAGCCGCCATTGCGCTCCAGCCGTGTTTATCGAGTTGTCCAGAAGTTGCTGCAGCAGCTTTTTGTGCCAAAACTTTAACAGGGTCAGCTGCATCGTAATTTACTGCCTTGTGATAATCATACTTTGCCATTTCAGTACTAGTATACCAGATTAAACTAGTATTCTAAGTCAGACAATTGGTCGACGCCAGAGACCAATCCCGAAATTTTTCCCAGCACACAGACTTGGTCCAATAAAATAGCGCTGAGGATTCATTTGTAACAAATTCCGAATACGGGGTGATTTTTGACATTCCTCTCTACTTACCCCATACATTGACTCAATACAAACACAGCCTTGTTCTTTCAATTGTTTAATTACAACCTTGGCATCATTTTCAACCGTACTGATGGTAGCTGTTGCAGACATCTGCTTCTCCTTACTTAACTAGTTCTGGTACTATATCGCAGAAGAATACAAAAATGAAAAATATATAAGAAAACGTCAAATACATATAGTTTATGTTATATTTATAACATGATCAGTGTTTCCCAAGCTTTGGAAGACGTTCTTGAACGCTCGCCTAACCTCAAAGGTTCTCTGATTGGTGGTATCTTGAACGTGACAGCCTTAGCCCGCAGGATACAGCCAGAACTCGTCGCTAGCCTACAGAAACCTGTCAGTGTCGCTAGTATTGTTATGGCTCTGAATCGGCTAGAGAAGAAGCACAAGGACTATAATATGGCCGATGTGCGCGATTATATCGGTGATATGACAATCAAAAGTTTAGTTACAGTAGCGAAATTCCCAAACAGTAAATACAGCCTAAATATTTCCGCAAACATTATGCAAGAAGCCCAGGATATCGGTGCATACCTTTCGTTAGTGAAGGGCGTTCGAGAAACGACCATTATAACCGACCCAATGATGCGTTCGATGATCGATGATCAGCTTGCAACGATTGAAGACAAGCATTTTATCGAAGGTCTGGGTGCATTAATGATTCGACTAATTGGAAAACACCATAGAACTCCAGGAATTTTTCAGTTTATGGTGCAATTACTAGCATGGCGCGGAATTTCAATTGTTGAGATGCTTTATATCGAAGAAGACGTGGTCTTAATCGTCGATCAAACAGAGGTAGATAAAGCTTTTGAAGCCTTACGTCGTGCTAGCCAGAGCAAAGTCAACTATTGAAGTTAACCAATATAATCGTTAGGCTATAAAGTGATATGGCAACAATTTTTGAAAAAATAATTGCACGTGAAATCCTAGCACAGATTGTTTACGAAGACGAGAGAACTATCGCATTCCTCGACATAGCTCCGGTGAGCCGCGGCCACACACTGGTCGTACCAAAGACAGTTGTTGATCAGATTGATGATCTATCAGAAAATGATTATCAGAACCTCATGCTCGTCAGCCGAAGAATTGCTCGTAATTTGCGAGTAAAACTAGCTCCATTGCGAATTGGCCGTTTAGTGTACGGCCTCGACGTTCCACACGTCCATATTCATTTGATTCCACTTTATACTGGAAAAGAGATGCAACTTGAGAACAAGGGAGAGCCTGTCGAGAGCACCGAACTTTTAGCAACGCTTCAAGAGGTAAAAATCTCGTAGGATTAATATTCTTCCGTCATTTTAAATCTATCCCAACTTTGGCAGCAAGCTCAAAGAAAAACTAGATTTTATTATTATAAAAACTCATAAGAAAGTTAGACCAGATTATATAAGTCTGATTTTATACTATTTGATAGAAGGTTTTGATTAAGGATGGAGTCGTCAAGAAGCCTTATTCTTCAATTTTAACTAAACTGCCTTCGATAGATTCAATTTGCTTAGTAAGACGTTCAATCTGGGTGACTAGCTCAGCTAACTGAGTGCGGCTCTCTTCTATTAGTTGTGGTGGCGCCTTCTCTAAGTATTTCTTGTTCTCAAGTCTAATAGCGATATTTTTGTGCTGTTTGCTAATCTCCGACTTTTTCGTAATTAGACCAAAAAGATACTGTTTCGTCACACCAGTCGCAACATCGAGCCAACAGTTGATATCAGTCGATACTAAATGAAGTCCATGACCATCTCGAACTTCTACGACATCAGAGACCAGGGTCATACCAATAACAACATCTTTATACTCATCCAGAAACCGACTACCTTTATGATAAAGAGTATTATCTTCGAGCTGCAACTCACTGCGAAGGTTGCGAATTTCGGAAACAATATTTATGATTTGTTCAAAACCACTAGCAGCTTGCTGATCAAAATTAACTGGAGCAACTGGCCACTGACTTGAAATTAGCAACTTGTCAGCTTGAGCTTGATTAAGGTAGCTCCACAAAGTTTCGGTCACAAAAGGCGCTAGTGGATGTGCAAGTTGTAGTACTTGACGGAAAACAGCAATTAACAGAGGTGGATTTGATTGTATCTTGCTAACCTCAACATACCAGTCAGCCAAATCATCCCACAAAAACCGATATAATTCTGCGCCAGCATCACTCAGTCTATGGTTCTCGAATGATGCGGTAATAAGTTCAGTTGTTTGTGCTAGTTTATGCAAAATCCAGTGATCTGCTGAAGACTGAGCAACTGCCACAGTTTGATAATCCTCACGCTGAGCCTTATTAGCGATGTAGCGTCCGACATTCCAAAGCTTGTTGCAGAAATTACGATAGCCAGCAATCTTCTCTTCATAAAGTCGACTATCGTTACCAGGTGTTTGCCCAATCAACATTGACAAACGCAGCGCATCAGCACCAAACTTATCAATCATCTCAATCGGATCAATCGTACCCTTTGGGTTACTTTTACTCATTTTTTTGCCATCGCGACTACGCACTAAGCCATGGAAGTAAACTGTTTTGAACGGTACTTGGCCTGTAGCATAGGTTGTCATCAATATCATCCTAGCGACCCAGAAAAAGATAATGTCGTAGCCAGTTTCAAGCAAAGTCGCTGGGTGAAACCGCTGGTAGTCGGGGCTTTTCTCGAGTAATTCTTGCAAGCTAACGTCTGGGTTGCGAGCTAGATCTTTGTCAAGCAAGGTTGCAAACGTCCATAGCCCTGAACTGAACCACGTATCGAGAGTATCCTCGTCTTGATGCCAATTCTCAGGGTCGTCCGGACCGCTAACTGAAACATGCGTCTCGCCGCCCTTGTACCACACAGGAATTCTGTGGCCCCACCAAATCTGGCGACTAATGCACCAGTCGTGCAGGTTATCAATCCAGTTGTAATACGTTTTATCCATCCGCTCAGGCAATAGAGCAATTTCTTTTTCTGCAACTACAGCTTTCATGACTTGTTTCAAGCTCATCAACTTGTCATTCCATTTGACGACCTCTTTATTGACATCGACCCACCACTGGTTCATGATCTGTGGCTCGATAATACCTTTGCCACGTTCATTCAGACTAAGGTTATGGACATAGTCGCTTTTAGTTTCAAGTAATAATCCCATATCACTGAGTTTTTGAACGATTTGTGGCCGTGCTTCTTCGATGCGCATGCCTGCAAATTCTTTAGCTATTGGTAAAAGCTTGCCAGTTTCGTCGATAATTTGCTGTTTATCGAGGTTGTGCCTCTCGGCAATCTCGAAATCGGTGGCATCATGCCACGGGGTGATAGTCATAGCACCGGTACCGAACTCAGGATCAGCTGCTTTGTCTTTGATCACCGTACCGGTTATTGGACCGTTAAGCCACTCCAGCTCAAAGGTTTGCCCATGTTCAAACTGTTTATAGCGCTCATCATCTGGATGAACTACTACATATTTATCGCCAAATTTCGTCTCTGGCCGAGCCGTACTTATCTGGAATGGACCGTATTGAAGTGTATAAAGATTAGTCGTTTCTTCGCGTCTTTCGACTTCATCGTCTGATACAGTTGTCTGGAGATTTGGGTCCCAGTTAACGATTCGGTTCCCGCGGTAGATTAAGCCATCATTAAACATCTGAACAAAGACATCGTTAACCACTCGATTCATCTCTGGCTCCATAGTGTAGCGCTCACGACTCCAGTCAACAGATGAGCCCATAGCCCTTATTTGGTTTCGAATTTGGTCACGACTTGACTCGACGAAGCTTTGAATTTCCTCGAGAAGTTTTTCACGGCCGAGCTGCTCGCGCGGGTTTACAATACCTCGCTCCTCGATCAGTTTCTTAATAACCACACTTTCAGTAGCAATAGCGGCGTGATCGGTACCTGGTAGCCAGAGTGCTGCCTTGCCATTCATCCGGGCATAGCGGGTGAATGCGTCTTGAACAGCAGCACCGATACTATGGCCAACGTGTAGCACGCCGGTAGCATTGGGTGGTGGAAGCGGGATATAGAAGGTCTCGGCACCATCTCCAGGTTGAAAGGCACCAGATTCTTCCCAGCGGCGGTAAATATCTTCTTCATACTGGGCAGGATTATAGGTTTTTGGTAAATTCATGATTATTAGACCTCAGACTTGTCAAACTGACATAATTATATTAAAAGAAATTATAAATCAAAAAACTTCACGTGAATTGATTTTTCCGTGATTCTTGCATCCCACAACTGTTATTTATTTGAACAAAACTTGAACAAATAGTTTCTAACATTTTTGTTTTCATGTGCAATTATACCCGACGATTCACTAAATTACCAGAAACGTGTTCGGAGCCTACTCAGGTGTTTATAATGCCCAATTTGGTTTAATAATTATCGAATCCTCTGAGGTGGGTGAAATATTTAACGATAAAGCAGCGGCGGCGATCATAGCCGCGTTGTCAGTGCAATAATGAGGATCGATGAACTGTACGCTGGTGGAAATATTTCGCATCATTTCTTCTCTCAGTAGCTTATTTGCAGCAACACCACCACCGATAATTACGCTCTTTGGTTTAAATTCCTTTTCTGCTTTTTGCATTTTTCTGATCAATATTTTAATGGCTGTCATTTGAAAGCTAGCAGCCATATCGTTAATTTGTTGTTGGTTAAGTCTTGTCGCTAACTGGTAGCTTGGAAATGTATAATCTTCCCCGATGGCTTTTTGTAGTAGTCGCAGAACGGCAGTTTTTAATCCAGAAAAGCTAAAGTCATATGGAGTATCAACTTTTGGAATTGGCAACTTGAAAGTGTCAGAATTACCGTGCTCTGCGGCTTTTGTTATTGAAGGACCGCCCGGATAAGCAAGCCCTAGCATCTTGGCAACTTTATCAAAAGCCTCACCAACAGCATCATCTCGGGTTTGTCCCAGTAGCTTAAAATTATCTACCGACTGAAACAACATAATATTGCTATGGCCACCACTAACAACGAGTGCCAAACAAGGAAACTCTGGTGGTTTTCCTTCCTTCAGCCACTGCGCTGAGGCGTGACCGATAATATGATGAACCGGAATGATAGGCTTATCGATTACCGTGGCCAGCGTTCTGGCGCTCAGTGTACCCATCAACAAGCTACCAGACAAACCAGGTCCTTTTGTAACCGCAATTGCGTCGATTTTCCGCCAAACAGGGTGCTGAGAGTCAAGCAACTCGAGAAGGGATTTATTTGTTGGTTCATCTGGAAAGGCTTTGTGTAGACTCTCGGCAATTGTGGGTAAAATTGCTTCAAGGTGGGAACGGGAAGCTATCTCTGGAACAACACCACCATACTGTTTCTGAATATCTATCTGACTCGAAACAGCCGAGCTAAGCACTGTTGGCAGCGAATCATCACGTACAACCGCTGCAGCAGTATCGTCACAACTAGTCTCTATACCTAAAATCGTCATTGATGATAGTATAACCGATGGAAGATTAAACAAGGAAAAACTATGGATCCATCTCAACAACAGCCACAACTTTCAGCAGAGCAAGTGCAGAGCCAACAACTAGGATTGATTATAAGTGAGTTGGCACAGCTCAAACAAATATCTACAGCAATCTGGGGCAAGGTCGATAGTGAGATTGATCAGATCCGGGCTGACCTTTCTCGGGTGAGTAGCGAAGTCAACCAACTTGGAACTGGCATTCGAAATGTCGAAGTTAAACTCCGTGAAACTGATGGACAAATCGACCGCATCGAACGTTTCGAGACAATGCTTCGAAATATCGAGAAGCAAATCAACAATGTCTACTCTAAAATCCGTTAGCGCCGAAGCCTCTTATAGAAATTAAAGACCGAATACGATGGTCTGTCAAAAACCATATCTAGCATAGGATTATGCACTTTAATCTCACCGCCGAAGCCTTGCTTATACTTGGTAACTTTTTTAATAGTTGGGTAATCATCATCTGATGAACTAGCGCCGCCAATACTGTAATATTTAAGGTCCCTGCGCATGGCCTCTCTCATTGACTCCCACTGTACAAAGCTTGGCACTCGGAGCTTACGACCTTCGTCGTCTGTTCCTGAGAGGAGGGAGTGGGCGATTGGGCCGTAACTAACAATTAACTTACTACTGATTACCTTATCCTCTTTGCGAGCTTCGACAAGATAGGCATGCTTGAGCTTATCTGAAATATCGAACAAATTCTGATAATAATCCTTTTTAAAAATCGCAAAACCTTGTTTCTGTGCGGTAAATTCGAGTAACCGAAAAAAATCATCCAAGCCGGATTTTATATCTGGCTGGATGCTAACTTCAACGCCTTTTTTTGCGCCGTAACGAACTGAATAGCGGGTGTTTTTATCAAAACGTGCAAACACCTCATCTTCATTGCTCAAAGGAACGATCATCTCACCACGCGGTCGAAAAGAAGCTTCGGATGTTACAAACTTTGGTACATCGCGCCAACCACCATCACTCATCATTGAGAAATCGCCATCAACGTCTAGGCGTGAAAAAACAACTTTTCTTTGACTGTTCTTTGCGTAAAATTCTTTCAGTTTTTTACTGATAAAATTTTGTTGCTGTCTATTTGGAGCTTGTTTAAAAACTTGACAGAAAGGAATATACAGTTAGCTTCGTCTAGATGGCAGAGGGTGAGATATTGCTTGAAAACAACTCAAGACCTCATCATCTTCACGGAAAACAAACCGATGAACTTCAGATTTATACGACTGCCACTGCCCATAAAACCAGGCCTGGGTAAACATAGTGCGATCATAAATTTCAAGAGGTCGATAGTCCTGTTCGTTTGTAATTTCATCGAGATAATACATCGAATGAATACTAGCAAAAAAACCATGCTACTGATAGTCAGCAGTGATTTATGGCATACTAAAGCGCATGAGCTCGACACAGACAATTGATCAAATCGGTAAGGAAGATTGGAATCAGTTTGTCGCATCTACGGATAACGGCTCAATTCACCAGACAACTATGTGGGCAGACTTTCAAAAAACTTTAAAAAACCGCGGCGAAGTTATTGGGGTTGGCTTATTAAAAAATGACAAAGTAGTCGCAACAGCATTGGCGGTTCGGATGCAAACGCGGCTGCCTAACCTATATTGGTACTACTGTGCGCGTGGGCCAGTCTATACCAGTACAGATGAAGGTAGTGAGATTTTAGCAGCACTTGAAAAAACTGTAGCTCAAAAGAGAGGAGCGTTCCTGCGCTATGACCCCTATGTTCTGAGCGATGACGAGTTTGATTACAAGACCAGTAAAACCCAGATTGCTGACAAACAAAACTTTCACCCACTCGACAGCTTACTGCTCGATATTTCACCACCAACAAACGAGATCTTTGCAAGCATGAAGAAAAGAACCAGGTACAACATTCGCATGTCAGAAAAACACGGAGTCACGGTAAAAAGCTACGATGGTGAAAGCGCTCAGCCAAAACAAATTGATAGTTTCTATAAGCTACTAACCAGAACTGCTGATCGTGATAATTTCACTTCACACAGTAAAAGTTATTATGCTAATTTTATGAGCTCACTTGGCGCTAATGCGCAGCTATTTATCGCATCACTTGATGATCAGCCAATTGCAGCTAGCATCTTAACGACTTTCGGTGATACTGCAATCTACTATTTTGCAGCTTCGTCTGATAAGCCTGAACATCGTAAGATTATGCCGAATTATTTACTTCAAGCCGAAATGATACGACACGCAAAAATGAAGAATTGCACAGACTATGACCTATTTGGCATTGCGCCGGAGAATGAGCCAAATCATAAATATGCTGGCATTGGTCACTTTAAAATGATGTTTGGTGGTCGGCGAGTCAAGTATCAAGCAGGCAAAGATATCATACTAAGCAAAGCTAAAACTAAGCTGTACTGGGCTGCAAAGCGTATACTGTAACTATGGAAAGTCTGAAGAAAAACTTAAAAAAAGTACTACCAAGATCGCTCATCCAGCTCCTGGTCAATCCTTTTCACTTGCTTGAGGCAATAGTTGCAACGATTGTCTATGGTTATCCAGCACGAAATCTTGAATTTATAGGTATTACCGGAACTAAAGGAAAAACAACCACTGCAAATATGCTGTCAGAGATTCTAGTTAAAGCCGGCCATAAAGTGGGGCTGAATTCAACGGCAGTTTTGCGTGTCGATGATGAGGTTTGGGAGAATGACCTCGGCTTAACTACTGCTAACGCCTTTAAACTACAAAAACTTCTCGCCAGAATGAAAAGAAGCCATTGCGATATTGTAGTTATGGAGGTCAGTAGCCATGCCCTAATTCAACATCGAGTGCTTGGGCTACGGTTTGACACTGTAGTTTGGACGAATCTTCAGCGGGACCACCTCGACTACCACCACACGATGGAGAAATACGCCAAAGCTAAGGCAAAGCTATTCTCAAAAAACCCGCGACTTGCTGTAATGAATGCTGATGATTCCTGGGTTGACTACTTTTCTTCAAAACGAGCTGACTCTCAATTATTCTTCGGGTTAGAGCCCGGTAAAGATTCGACAATCGTTAAAGCCAAGCTCGGTGCCAGTGGCAGTGCTGCCACCCTAAGAATCGCCGAGCATGAACTAGATATAAGACTTAATTTGCCAGGCAAATTTAATGTTATCAATGCTCTGGCAGCCGCCACAACCGCTTATGGAATGGGAGTCAGCCTAGAACACATCAAAGCGGGTATAGAGGCCGTCAAAGCTGTCCCCGGACGCATGGAGGTCATCGATGAAGGGCAGGACGCAACGGTGATCGTAGATTTCGCCCACACTGAAGAAAGTCTACGAAATGTGTTAGAAACTATTCGCACAACGCTGCAAGGACGTTTAATCACTGTACTAGGAGGAGATGGGCAGCGTGATGCCGGCAAAAGAACACCGCTTGGCGAAGTTACAGCGGAGCTTAGTGAGATGGTGGTCGTTTGCGACCAGGAGCCGTATGATGATGATCCAGATGAGATCCGTGAGCACATATTAGCCGGCGTCAAAAAAGCCCAGACAAAGAAACCCGGCGTTATCTACAAGACAATTTTAAATCGTCGTGAAGCGATCCGAGAAGCGCTCAAGTATGGCAAAAAAGGCGACGTTATCGTTGTGACTGGTCTCGGCTGTCAGCCATATAGGCAAATGGCTGGCGGTAAGATTGATTGGGACGAACGAAAAGTCGTGCGTGAAGAGCTCCAGAAACTGCAAAAGACGAGAGATAAATAACAGCTCAGCCGATGAGAGGCCGGTGGCGAGAGTTTAACCTCTCTTATTTGTTCGGCTGCCACCACGAGCCCTAGGGACACCAACCCCTCCTCTGTTGTTGCCATTTCTATAATTATTCGGCTGTTTTATCCGCTGCGTTACACTAGGATCGGCTGGCAACTCGCGGCCGTGAAATGGATACGAATGACGTTGTCTTGATTGTATTACCCCTCTGTATCGCTTTTCAGAAGGCAAGTAAGCTACAAGATCAATCGACGGAGTTATCGGGGCGGGCAACTCTACTGTTATGGTTTTAGTGGTAACACCAGTCTCTTGTTTTACATCTGGCACCTCAAATGTTACTTCAGCCCTCTGGCCCCTTTTGTCGCCACCAATCACTCTATCTAGAACCCCAGATTGAACATCACCATTATTATAGGATTCTACCAGTCGCTGTATAGTAGTTTTTTGATTCTCTGCCTCTCTAGAAACTGCCATGTAGTCTGGTTGAGATAAGACGTCACCTTCTGGTGCAGTAATCGTAAATTTTTCAGGAAGATCTTTTAAGACACCTTCGCCGTGTAGTTCAGCGATATCTGTCAGCAACACGGCAGCTAACGCGTCTGCTCTTTCCATTCCAAGATCCTGGTTGGACTCACTTTCTTTTAGTAGTCCTGCGTCTGGGTTTAACTCATCTTCGGCAGAAACAAGTCCTGTTATTGTGATCTCTTTTATCGAACCGCCTTCTTTGATAGTTTCGACAATTCTTGATAACAATTCAGCATAACCCTCAGGGTTAACAAACCGACTTTCGGCTGAATCACTAAATTCTTCAGCATACTCACCAACTGGTAGCTGCGTCTCAACTCGTTCTTCTGTGACGATCCGCTCAACAGGTTGGGATATCGGTACATTACGTTCGACTGTTGTGATGGTGTTACCAACACCTGGCAAGCGAGCGAAGACGGGGTTTAAGGCCAACCCAGCCGCGACTGCTCCCATTCGTCTCCTTATCTTGTCGGTAACTCTTACGCGAGGTAAATTCTCGAGTTTACCATCTTCATCTCGATCTGGTCCGACAATACCTTTGTGCTCTCTTTCTGTTCTTGCTTGCTCGACAGAAAAGTCTGGCAACCTGCCACTATAGGCATCTCGCTGAAAAGTCACACTACCTTCTCCCGCGCTCAAAACCGAATATCCTGCTTTAGCTAGAAGTTCAATAGGCGCACCGAAATCTACTGCAAGCTTTTCAACCAAGTGATGTTCACCGTCGCCACCGTTCAACTGATCGTGTGTCATAGCTGGGTCAACTTTAAAGTGTGCCGTATCTTCGTGGCTAAGATTTTCTGTTGACATTTTTTGATTCCTTTTTGTTGTGAATTTTTGTTTATTTTATGTAATATATATGTTTAACATTAACACTAAGTTTATTATTTGTCAATAATATTCATCAAGAATTTGCCATGATTGTTTATAGCCTGTTGATCTAAACATATAAAATAGGGGGTTTCGTAATGAACACTAGATCATTAGCAATCAATTTACTAAACTTTTTCACTTCACTTGTAGAGGGGTTTTTGGCGCTTCGTTTTGCAACTAAACTAATGGGTGCAAACCCTAACAATGGCTTTATAGCATGGCTCTACGAGATGAGCGGCGTTCTACTCGATCCATTTCAAGGTATTTTCCCAGCTACAGTCTTTGAAAATCGATTTGTGAATGAATTCTCAACTCTATTCGCTATGTTGATTTATGCCATTATTGCAGTTTTAATAGTTACACCAATTGATACTGTGACCCCATCTAAAAAAGTCTTCTCGCAAATAATCGTTGGAGATAAACGAATGTAGCGAATCATTCTTTCTCGTCTATTTTATTCTAAAATGAAGCTTTAATGATACGACATTAGTAAAGATTATATGAATAGAAATCAAATTATATATTTACATTTGCATTTACATTATATATTTATATTACATTTTAGTATATAATATGATATAATATAGTATTATGACTACCAGAGAACTAGGGCATGATACAGACCCACAGCTTGAAAATATTGGAGACAAATTAGTTTTTGACCTTGAAAAAGATCTTGAATCTAAACGTGGCTTCGTGGCTCACAAAGACCGAATGCTCGGAATCCTAACTAATTTTCCAAGAATAGATACAGAGGGTATGCGACTGGCGATTGCACTACATGATGTTGTTTCTCATTCCATAATCAATGCAGCAAACGAAGATATAGCCGATGCTACAAACGTAGGGCTCAATAGTATATATGCCCAACTGGAGGAACCCGATTCAAAGCATTTATTTACGTACTCACTTGGGATTGGTACTTCGGTTGAACGATGGGAACAAGTTGCAGAGCGGTGGAGGGAACCTACTAAAAATGAGGTCCAGAGTTTTATTACCTCACTCGAAAGTATTGATTCAACTGCCGAAATAGTAGGCATAACTACTAAACATATTAAAGATGTTGCAGAAGAGCACAATGTTGAAATGGAGGTAGTTGCAGAGCAGTTACTGGCGGCCCTAACAAAGGATGAAACAGTTAGCGTTGACCCATCATTGCTTACTAAATTACGCCCTCGAGTAATTTCTCTGGATGACTTCCTGGAGGCGTCCGAAAGTCTCGACGTTGAAGGTTTGATTATAAAAACCATCGAGACTGTCGACAACCTACAGAACCCGAAACCAGGAGCTAAAGCTTCTGCTTGGCGTGATTCTATTGAGGTCCTTTCTTTCTATGGACCAGCCTTAGAGCTGTTTGGTTTTGAAGATTTAGCAGCAACTGCGAGAGGCGTTGCTTTAGAATATGTTTACTCAGCAGATGAATATGATGATGTCCGAGATAAGGCTCGGGCAATCAATGAAGATGCTAAAAAACGCATAGACTCCATCGGTGAAAAAGCCCGCATAGCAATTGCTACAGTTGTGAAGGATACTGACTTTCTCGAAGAGGATGACATAAAGGATATAAGCATTAAGGGCAGGCCAAAATCTGTCGGTGGAATCATGGAAAAAATGATTACTAAATACAAATCTTCTCTTGATATTTCTGACGCCATAGGCCTACGCTTGACCATCAGCGATACGTTGATGCAGAGAATCATAAATGACGTTACAAGAAACCTGGGTCCTGATGTTGATCAAGAGTTTATTGACCATAAAGTAAAGCTTAGGGTTGAATCAATTTCTGAAAAACTACACACTGCAATTGGTTCTTCTACGGATGTATCGTATCTTAACACTAAAAGTGAATCTATAGATCTTACAGTTATTCAGCCTCGAAGATCTGGATATAAAGCTGTTCACCTCAACTATGAATTGAATTGGAGCGATGATGAAGAAGGAACTACACCTTTTGAAGTTCAGGTCACCACCGATAAATATCATAAGAACAATACTTACGGTCAGCCATCTCACTATATCTACAAAATGTTCGGAGGGAAAGAACCTACCCGAGACCAGCTAGCAGCACTAGACAAACTCGGCAAAAAATCAGAATACCTCATTGAAAGCCCCGACCGACCAGTCCTTGCCCCACAAGCTTGGTTCGATATCCTTCACTATATGCCGGAGCTTCCAACAGAATTTCATAGGACCCACCATTATGTTTCTCTCAATGATGGGGATACCGAGCTAGCAATACCACACAATCTAACACCAGACTTATTAGAAGGTGTTGAATTCCAAGGATCTGCAATTCTGCCGGCCTACCAAGCAGAGCTATCTAACTTCCTCCATCTGCTAAAACATCTTGTACCAGATATCAATATAGAAACCTTTGGAGACGTAGGTGAGGTCGCAGAATACGCAGCTATGAAGCACAGTGGACAAACTCGCAGGAGCTCGGGTAATAAGTATTTTTCAGGGCATATATTACCCACCACCCAGTTTCTTTTATTAAATTTACACCAAGATGGTTGGCTACACGACAAATCAAAAGATGGCAGTACAAGCAAACATGATGACGCAATCATTCTACTGAAGGCATCGTTGTTACATGACACGGTTGAAGATACACCAACAAGTATTGAAGAAATCCGACGCATTCACGGTGATAAAGTTGCCGATCTGGTTAAAATACTCTCCAAGAACCCAAAGCCAGAATCAGGAGAGACAAAGGCCGAGAGAGACTTACATGAGAGTGAGTATTTAGAACAAGTAATGAAAAGCCCTGATGCATTACGGATTAAGTTTGCCGATAGGATACAGAACACATTGACTGATATCGTTGACGGACTAGAAGGTAGACTAAGCAGTGGAGTCCTAGAAAAGGCAATCAAATCATGGCAAGAGACAATCAAATTCTTAATTAAACCAATGATTGTTCAGGGCAAAATCAGCGATAATCAACTAAAAACAGCACTTGCAACAGATGGATTGATGAAGCTACTTCAACAAAAAAATGAGCAAGCAGTATAGTACAAGTCTGTTAACTTTGCTAAAACTACACGTGAATAATTTATTGTAAAAAGTATTTCTTTTGTCGTTTTTTTATACTCAAAAATTATTTTATGATGAATTCAGTTTATGAATTCGAGCTAGAGTGGCGATCTTCTCAATATATAAAAGATTGCTTAGCTCTTTGATTTCGATCATTATTTCATTAACTATTCTGAAAAAGAGAAATCGAATATTGTGGCGCACACAATTCGTACCATGATGCAGTAGTCTATGCTTATCTTATCTTATCTTATCTTATCTCATAAATCAGTCAGCGCCAAAGCTACCAGTCAGATTGAGGCACAGGCAACCATAAACTATCATTTGGATTGTTGTGCCATGGAGTTATCGTTCTTCGATCGACCGGCGAGTTAGCATCGCGATAATCATCAGAGAATCTATACATCAACAGAGAAGCATTGTTAAAATGCAGCTCTCCACTGGCTACTTGATGATTGAAGTCGTCGTCCGGAATTCTTTCAACCCTTGCTGCAAAGGCAAGCATTGTGTCGTGATGAGTAATAATCTTTATACTTTGTCGAAGGGGAAGTATCCCTGATAGAAACTCAGCAACTCTACCATCCCTCATCTCGCGTATAGTCTCACCACCCTGAGGCCTCCAATCAAGTGCATCTTGTTTGCGTTTAATTTTAGAGGCGGCATCATATTCTATCCCTTCCAAATCTCCGTTATCTCTTTCGACGAGTCGAGAGTCGATTTGCCAATTACTTTGCTGTGAACCGCTATGTTCTGCCGACTGAATAGTTCGACGCATAGAAGATACACACACAAGCCCATAGCTAAATCCCTGATCTCGCTCCCATTCAGATGTAGCTTCTACCTGCACGATACCGTCAGGGTGTAATTTGGCATCTACAATATCATCATCTTCTACTCGCTCGCCATCGAAAAATGCGTTTTGGTTGCTCCTACCATGCCGCATTATTGTTAAGGTGTACATGATAATATATTATCTTAAAAACTATTTTTCTTTAGGTTTTTCTAGCGTAAGAATTGACGAGTTGCCAAAAACAGCTGCAGGATTTGACTCATAGCCTAACAGCCCGCGCTGAACAATTTCAGCAACGTCGTCACTGATTCTTAAATCCGCAATACATACTAGCATTTGATCTATTGCATCGTTCCGTTGCGTAATTCCTGTTCCAGGCGAATAAAGAGCGTCCTCGTATGCAGCAGCAAATTCTTTCATGTCAACAGCCATCAATGATCTCCATAGCGCATCTAGAACATCAGTTTGCGCAGGAAGCGCTCTGTCTATTTCACGATCATGTATCCCAATGGTTTTTTTAGCTAGCTTGTGCACCTTCGAGGCTTCATTTGTTTCACCATCCTGGCCGATTTGACTACGGGGAGTTATAAACTGACCATCTAACCATAGAACATAACTTAAGCCTGAACCAATTGCTAATGGCTTTACACCATCATGATCCATGGTAAATCCACTTGCTTCGGCTATTTGATACCACTCATCTGGCAAGAGCTTGTTGACATGACTTGACCGTCGAATCGCATCAACGTGTGGTAGGTCTAATGCATCAAGTTTATACAAAGTGGGCACAACAACTGTAAATTTTCCGCCAGGTTTAAGGGCCTGGAAAGCACCGTCAAACACTCTCCCTGGATCAGGAATGTGCTCGATAACGTCAGCGCAAAGAAAGCGATCAATGGCGTCCTCTCGAAAAGGCATTACAGCACCATCTGCAACAACTCCTCTTGCTTCAGCATACGTATTTAGACTTGGGTTAGCTCGGTGCGCTATTTCATTTGAGAAATAAGCGGTTGATAAATCTAGTCCTACATATTCGGCACTATGTTCAGCAAATTCATGTCGTAATGAGCCCGGTTCATCCACAACTGCATTTACGTTCCCCCCAATATCTACAACCATCCCATTTCCATCTTCCGACATAAGCTCCGCTAGTCTACGGTTTTTGTAAGCCGTGTAGCCACCTTGTTGAGTCGTACTGAAAAATCGTTCTGCGTAGTCTTCATCGTAAACTGCAGCCACATCTGGTCCACCAGAAATACCTAATCCACTCATAGACTCAGCGCTTTTTTATCTTTAACAAATATAACTAAGCAATTCATTAGTATACAATAACATACCTTTGTAATAATAGCTATACTAAGTATTGAAGTAATTAAGTGTAATAATTCCTATAATTTCTTTATACTTTAAATGTATGAATATTCTAATCATTGGTTCCGGCGGACGTGAACATGCCCTGGGGTGGAAGCTTTCTCAGTCGCCAGAAGTGAGTAAAGTTTTTTTTGCTCCTGGGAATGGTGGCACAAGCTTAGTCGGGGAGAATGTCGATATCGGTGTGTTGGAAATTGATAGGCTTCGCGAATTCGCAATCGAAAATGGAATTGGATTTACAGTTGTTGGCCAAGAAGCTTCGTTAGAAGTTGGGATTGTCGATAGCTTCACTCGAGCTGGACTGGCTATTTTCGGCCCAACTAAATCGGCCGCTCAACTAGAAACCTCAAAAGTATTCATCGACCAGCTACTGGAAAAACATGACATTCCACGGCCGGAAAGCGTAGCGGTCGACAATATCGAGGATGGATTACGCTATATTAAAAATCGTGAACCAAGTAGCTACGTCATTAAAGCCGACGGGTTGGCCACCGGCAAAGGCGTAATTTTACCAGACAGTGAAGAGGAAGCCTTGCGCGAATTAACGCGGATGATGAGTGGTGAGTCATTTGGAAAAGCGGGTGAGTCTGTCGTATTCCAGGAAAAGCTAGTTGGTCAAGAAGTTAGTGCTTTTGCCCTAAGTGATGGTGCCGACATCATTATGCTGCCATTCTTCCAGGACCACAAACAAGCTTACGACGGCGACACCGGACCAAACACCGGTGGAATGGGCGCCTACACACCAGTTCCATTTTTAACAGATGAAATCAAACAGAAAATCCAAACCGAAATTATGCAAAAAACCGTCAACGGAATGAAGACTGATGGCCACGAGTATCGCGGAGTTGTCTATGCTGGACTGTTCGTGAACGGGGAAGACGTCAAAGTAATTGAGTTCAATGCTCGTTTTGGTGACCCTGAGTGTCAACCGATGATGATGTCACTCGAGGAAGATCTTCTACCACTCCTACAGCAAGCTGCAGCTGGCAAATTCACTCAAACTGAGATTAAAACCAGTAGCGAAGCGATTGCGACAGTTTGCCTCGCTAGCGGCGGCTATCCATATGAGTATGAAAAAGGTAAAGAGATTTTTGGTCTTGATGGCGTCAGCAACACTGATATTGTCATCTTTCATGCTGGAACGAAGTTTGAAAATGATAAGTTTTATACCAATGGTGGGCGAGTGCTCAACGTAACTGCTCGAGCCGACTCAATGAAAGCCGCACTCAACAAAGCCTATTCGAAAATCGGTGAAAACGGTATCCATTTTGACCAAATGCATTTCCGATCTGACATCGGCTTCCGCGTTTTATAATCTGACAAGATATTGACAAATATGCATTTTTAATATATTGTTTACATAGTTTATAAACAAAAATAAAAATGCAAACAATCGAACAAAATCAACCTGAGACTATGCAACACCCTGACCACAGTGGTATCACTGCTGAAATCATCGCAGGAATCGGAGCCCTTGCCAGTCTTGATTTAGCAGTCAATAAACCTGGGTGGATTCGAAACATATCACCGCAGGATGTTATTGCTGGAGACTCTTTATCAGAATCTCTCGGTTTGCCCGGCGAGAGAGAGCCGCATACAGACGACTGGCTAACGGACGAGGACCGAACTGCAACTCAGGCAGCAATTAAGCGCATAACTAAGGAACAAAAAGAACACCAGAAAAAGCGGTTAGCCGAAGCCGAGCAAGAAGAAAACCCGGAAGCAAGAAGGGCACTAGTTCTAGACGCGTGGACACACAACCCAGACACAGCTAAAAGAGTGGTGGGTTTTTTAAACGAAAGAGCAAAGCGAACACCTTCAAGCCGCCCATACTCAAGTCCAGACAATCCGGTAATGTCTGACGATGAAATTATTGAAGCAAGCGAATCTTCAAAAGGATTTCAAAGAGCGGTTGAATGGTGTACGACTCTTCGACCTCGTTTAATTCTAGAACGCGGGACGAAAGAAATCCTTGAGAGTATGGTTGATAAAAATGCTCTCACCCAGTCTGTTGTTAGTATGGCTGATGCCGATCCTGATTCTTTTGTATATCACCTCGAAGATATCCGAGACATAATTGATGACCCAGAGGCATTCGAAGGTGCCGTCCAAAAGGCGGAGAGAAACCTACCAGAACAAACGCTAGAACGACTTACTCAAATGGTTATTGACGAAAAAGCAGCAGGCAAGCCATCAAGCCAAATGGAGGATCTTGCAAGATCAATGCTTGTACGCATGCGTGATAAACCATTAAATGCAGAGACGCTAGCAAACATTATTCAAGCCAAAATATGGACAAAAGAGGAGGTAACTAAGCAAGTTTCTGGCGTTGCATCAACAGCACACGGTATTAGCTACTATAACGACTTCGGCTACGACAGACTATCCAAAGTAATTTCACCAGAGATGGCTGAAACAGCTAAACAGGCAGCCATAACCGCGATTGAAGACAACCCCAAAATGCTTTGCAGAGTGGCAGAAATAGATAGCAACCAGTTTCATAACGATGAACTGGTTACTAATGGCGGGGTCATGAGCCCTGAACTACTCAACAAAACTGCAGAAAAACTACTGACCGATCCAACGCAATCATTTGGATTTTTCACTGGAGAATATCTCTCAGAACTAACCCCCGAAATAGGAAGCAGGGTAATTGATCGAATTATCGAGCTCAGCACCGACTACTATCCGTCAGAAGAAATCATGGAAAAAGCAAGCGATGAACAGCTCGGTTCAATTCTTGGTAACTTTACCCAGCATAAGCCCGGATTTTTACTTTCAGTGGTGGAAAATAATGAACGAGCGCTGGCGATAGTCTGTGCAATGCCGCCGGACAATAAGCTAGAAATAATGGGTAGATTAAGCACGTATAACTTAATTAAATCGTCTGAAACATTGGAAACAATTGGGGTCCCAGCTGAAATAGTCGCTCAACAAATCAAATACTCATTTGACCGTAGCCCAGACATGAGTAGCCTGGTCTCAATTACAGATAAAGGCTTGCTCCCTCCTGACGACATTAGTGGGATGCGCGATCGACTAGTCGAAGCAGTAGCATCCGGCGAGACACGACCAGAGCAGTTTGTTGCAAACCGCGACCTCGATATTGAGGTTTTTAGCGATGAAGAATTAACGGCAGCAATAGCTGCAATAGGTGAAGCTAATCCTGCGGCTGGTTTTGCTTGCGCACTTAAGAACCGGGGATATTATTCAAAAACTGAGATTGAAAAGATTATCAGTACCGCAATATCTGATCATCTCGATGATGATTTATTGTTAAGTGAAGTCTTTGCGAATGTCTACAGCGGTAAAGAACCTATAGTCAGCATTGTTGGTGGTTCTCGAGTTGCAGATTTCGTCCAAGGACTATCAAGCAAGCAGCTTGACGGCATAGCCTACCGCCAAAACAAGATCGCTGCGACGATAGGGGTAGAGGGAACGAAAGCCTTAGCTCATAAAATTGTACAAGAAAATCCAGCTAGCTTACTACTTGAAGAGTTCCGTGATTTCTATGCGTCATTTTATCCTGATTTTGACCCAGATAGTTTTAAGGTAGAAGATTTACCAGAAAACACCGAAGTAAAAGATCTAGGTGGAAAATATCTAGTCGATAAATGGAAGAAATTACAAAGTTCAACTTCCGAAATTAGGAGGTCAGAGATAGCAACTGAACTATCCTCATTGTATCAAAAAATTAATGACATAAAACTTAATGGCAATGCAGAAGGCGCCCAAAAAATAGTTGACTCGCTTAATGGCACCAAGGTAAGCCGGAGAGAAGTAATTGGATCTCTTTGGCTGTTTACTGAGCTGGGTGAAAATATGCCAGAATCAGTTGAAGCTTACAGTGATTTAGAAGAAATGCTAGTTGTCTCACTTGCAGATAAACTCGGTATGGAGGAGCCCAATAAAGAGCAGGTCAAACTATTAGTTGAAAGTGGTTTCCGCGTGTATAGCTTTGGTGTTTACGCCAACGAACACATGAACCCAGCACATAAAGAGGTGCTAGGTGCAATCCTAAAGTCTAGCTTGGATGAGAATTTTACAGAATGGAAATACGGTGGGGATACTGAAGACGATCTTGAGCATCTTAAGTCTAGCGGTCTCGTACCCGAGAGTTTAACGTTAGACCAGTACCTAGCTTGGCAACATGACGAAACCACCGAAACGAGCATCGGGCTAGAACTTGGAGCATCAACAGCGCTTGCAGCCATCTCAGACACCATGACCGGCTACCAACCAGAACTCTTAATGACAGCTGCAGAAACAGACTATCAAGAGATAAAAGGTGAACTGCAAAGTATGGGGAAAACTTTTGGACAAGTCCACGGAAAGCTTAAAAGGCTAAGAGTACTGAGAGATGATGCTCTAGAGGGAAGCAGAGAATACTCAAGAATTTCACTTAGTATAGACGAACTTGACGAAGAGATTAAAGACCTCAACCAAGAAAAGTCTCAACTGCAACAATTGTTTGACGTGAAAACTTTACTAGATTTGTCGCTTAATCAGATAAATGCAGGGAAAGTACAGGATGAAAAGGGAAGAGACAGAGACATTGGCGACCTACTAAATCGTTTATCAAAAAATACGCCGAAGTCTTACGCATTTATTATCGGGTCCGTCGAAGATACCCTGGAGAACTTTAGAAAACAAAATAGCGGTGTAATGAATGTCTCCGTGGTAGACACTGCTGATTTATCAACAACCATCGAAATTGGGGCCTATCCTGCCGCATCGTGTCAACACTTTGATGGTGGTGTGGTAAATGAAGCCCTACTTGGATACACGGAGCCAACAACAAAACTATTGGTCGCCAAGAACGACAAAGGCACCCCAGTAGCAAGATCCGTCTTTAGGCTCATGACCAACAGTGAAGGCCAAACGTCTCTTCATCTTGAAAATGTGTATGCGGCGGAGCTAAGTGATGGAGTAATTTCCGCCATACTTATGGCAGCACATGCAAAAGCACAGGCAATGGGAGTCTCTCTTTTCGTCTCTTCAAAATCACAAGATGCGGCCGGGAATATGATTCCAAATATTTTTGCGACATCTCCGATCCCACAAAAATCTACCGATACAAAGCTACGATCTACGGCAAGTATTCGCGCTCCATCTATCTATGTAGACTCGAACGGAGGCTCAACGCAAAGACAGTACACATTAAATAAACTAGCTCTAATAGAGTAAGGGTTATGGGATCTAGTAGATTGATGCATTTGCTATACTTTTATAAACAGTAAATTAAACGGGGAAAATATGAAAAAATTTATTGCATTTGATATTGATGACACTTTGGCGGTCAGTAAACAGCCGATTAGCGAGCAGATGAACGGACTGCTTGATAAATTAATGGAAAAATATGAGGTTTGCGTAATTTCTGGCGGGATTTTCAGCGTCCACAAACAGCAAATCATTGATCCTATGACGTCGGCAGGCACAGGTAATCTCGGAAAACTACACGTTTTATCTACTTGCGGAACACAGTACTTCAAACAGCAAGATGATAAGTCCTGGGACACAATCTATAAACAAGCTATCCCCGAAACAGACCGCAAGAAAATTGCCGAAACGCTCGAAAGTGTCGCTCGTGAGCTCGGCTATTGGGAAGAAAATCCAGCTGGTGAGATTATCGAAGACCGTGAAACTCAAGTAACTTTCAGCGCACTTGGTCAAAAAGCCAGCCCCGAAGATAAATACGCCTGGGACCCAGACCATATCAAGAAATATGCACTCCGAGACAAAGCTCAAGAACTAGTGCCAGAATACGAATTCCGCGCAGGTGGCACGACTAGCATTGACGTGACACAGAAGGGTGTTGATAAAGCTTTTGGCATGAGAGAACTAATGCAATTAAATAACCTCGATAAATCTGACATCTTGTTCATCGGCGATAACCTCAAACCAGGTGGTAATGATTATCCGGTCAAAGAAATGGGGATCGATACAATTGCGGTTGAGCGCTGGGAAGACACCGCATTAGTTATAGAAACTATTTTAAAGATTACAAACTAATGAATGATCCATTTTCCCACAAAAGCTTTACTGTTCGCCGTAAGTTTTGGCAGTTTCTAGGTGCCACTATTCATATCCGTAGTTTTGACGGACAACTGATTGGCAACGCCAAGCTCAAAGCGTTTAAGCTACGCGAGGCTATCACCTTGTTCGCCGACGATGCTCGGACTATCCCACTGCTAAGTATAAAGGCGCGAACTATTCTCGATTTTGGCACAGTTTATGATGTTTTAGATCTTGATAATAAACGAATTGGTAGCCTAAAACGACAGGGATGGAAAAGTATAGTATCTGACCAATGGCAAATTTGGGATGCAGACGAGCAAGTTATTGGAGAAATCAATGAAGATAACGTTGCACTCGCACTAGTACGACGGTTTTTAACTAACCTTATACCGCAAAAATTTACTCTTACGGATAAGTCTGGAAAAGTGTATGGAAATGTTTCACAACGATTCAACCCCCTTATCGTTGAGCTAGATGTAAAGCTCGAATCAGAAATCGAGACTGGAATAGACCCTCGCTTAACCATGGTCGCAACACTAATGCTTGCCGCTATAGAAGGCAGACAGGGCTAAAGCCCTAGTTTATTATTAAAAAATTCATTTTTCTAACCTATTACTTTGCACCAGCAAAGCAGTACAAAGCTCTCTCTCACCCTCAAAAGCTACTGCCCGATGCAGCAGTCGATTTGCAGGCTTTTGGGTCTGGGCATAAGAAAACCAAAGCCTGGGTGTGAATGTAAAATAAACAATCTCAGGATAGGTGTGTTTGAGTGAGTGGAGCGAACGAGTTCGCCTATCCATTGTTTATCTTTACAATGAGCACGCCAAGCGACGTGACAGCCCAGCACTTTGCTCAACCTTGGTGACAAAGTTGAATGGGGTAAAAAAGGAATATAGTGCTTTGTTACTTTTGACAGCAAAAGTAAGGGAAGATTTATTTTTTGAAAATAGCTTTATAGATAGCAATAACGATTACTGCGCCAACCGTAGCAACCATAAGGCTGTAGAGGTTGAAGCCAGTTACCGGTGTGCCTCCAAAGAAGTTGAAAACTGCGCCACCAACGACTGCACCTAGGACACCAGCGATAATATTACCGATTATTCCTTGTGATTCGTTTGTTTTTGCGATCATCGAAGCTATCCAGCCTGCGATTCCACCTAGAATTATTGTTGCTAAAATGCCCATAAAAAAACTCCTTTTATTAGTTAGGATGTATTTTTATTATACACGATTAAAATATTTGTCTATTGAATTTATATATGTTTATGTTATAATATAATTATAAGTATCGAGAATGAACTTAATTTTGATAGTAGTGACAGTAGATTTTGTTCGTTACAAATGCCTATAGACATGGCACTAAAAAGAAACCCTCCTATTAGCGAAGAAGTTGTTGTTGATGCGGATATAACTGTAGAAGGGGAAAATTTTTCCGCCTACTTTGTAAACTTAAACGAACTAGGCTGTTCCGAGTTAAAAGGATCTCAAGAGACGCTGGCAATTGACTCCTCGCCACAAGATGGTGGAAGAATGTGTATTGTTATCGAAACCCCTAAAGTAAGCGGCATTGATACGACTTTCAAGGAAATAGATGCGAAAAAAGCAACAGAAATCGGTGCGTTGATACGCAACTTCAAGATATAACAACTAACACCGAGATTTTTTATTTTGATTCAAGTCTTTTTTTGCTGAATGCAATGAACACTATTGATAAAAATGCTAATCCAGCACTAGCTAGGTAGAGATGAGCAATGTTTGAACCAGTGGCTGGTAGCTGGGCGGAGGTTGGAGCGTTTCCCTCTGGTGCAGAAGAAGTAGTTTGGCTAGCAGATGCTTGACTAGCACAGCCAGCATCATCGTAAGTTAGCTCGGCAGTTTCGATTGTTGTTTGGGCGGTTGTGGTTTGACCACCAATCCATTGTTGAATGTAAATTCCAATGTCGTCCTGATTGTAGCCCGTAATATCCCAAGTTGCGTCAAGTCGACCTGCGTAGCCAAGACTGGCTGGGAAAAAATTAACACCATCACCTAAACCACGATCAACAGTAGCAAATGATGATTGGCCAAAGGCCACTGGAAGCCAAGTGTTTCCATCCTCGCCAGTGGCAATCGTATAGTTATTAAGTAAAACCAAATCATTTGTGTTGTATAGACCCAGAAAAACACCTCCAACTGCTGCTTCATTTTGAGCTATTGTGTTTGTTGTTAGCCGAATATTTTGTATTTGTGCTCCAGTGCAAAGAGAGGAGAGGTCGGCCCTCCAGCTATATCCAGCAGGAGGTTCAGCTGAGCTACGGTCATCTAGATTTGTCGCTATATTGTTAGACGGATCTGTGATTACCACGCCAAGTTCAGAGACCAATTGCGAGCTTTCATCTGCAATGTGGATATCGTCATTGGCGGTAGTCGTATTAAGCTGAAGAGTCTGAGTAGCTGCCGAAACATTGATACCGCTTATACTGAAAATCAATAAAATACTTACAAACACTACACCGCTAAGTTGTTTGATTCTTGTTGTTGAATGGTTTTCCACGCCCATATAGATGACCTCACTTATTAATATAATTAATTTGCAAAAATCATAACATATGATGACGCTTAAGGCAATGTATTAAAGTAGATAAAACTAGCACTTGCATGGTGAGAGTGCCAATGCTATGATTTTAAGTACCAATAATTAGCAAACAAAGGAGGAGAGTGCCAATGGCCAAAATTACACCATTGAAGGATCGCGTAGTCGCTGTTCGCGAAGTAGCGGAGAGCAAGACTAAGTCGGGGCTATATCTGCCAGACAACGCCAAAGAATCACCAAAAACAGCGGTGATAGAGTCTGTCGGTAAAGAAGTGAAGTCAGTTAAAAAAGGCGAGAAAATCGTCTTTAAAGAATACACTGCAACTGAACTCAAAATCGACGGAACTGAATATCTTGTCATTAAAGAAGAGGATATTTTAGCTACGGTTGCGTAGTTAAAATTTATAGAAAGGAAATTATTTATGGCTAAAAAAATGTTTTACGATGACGAAGCTCGACGACGAGTTTTGGCTGGAGCACAGAAACTGTATGATGCAGTAAAAGTAACGATGGGACCAAAAGGTCGCAACGTTGTAATCAGCAAAAGCTTCGGCAACCCAACCGTTACACACGATGGTGTTACCGTCGCTAAAGCGGTTGATCTTCCCGAAGACAATGATGAAAACCTTGGTGAAAAGGTTGGCGCAGAGCTAATCAAGCAAGCTGCGAGCAAGATGAACGACGTCGCCGGTGATGGTACAACTACTGTTACTGTTCTGACTTACCACATCCTAGCTGAAGCTAACCGTCTTATCGCGGCTGGCCATAACCCAATGGATCTCCGTAAGGGTGTTGAAAAAGCTGGACAAGAAGCCCTCGAAGCTCTTTCAAGTATGCGCGTCGATATCGCCGCTAAAGCAGACAAGGTTGCTCAAGTTGCAACAATTAGTGCAGGTGACGAAGAAATTGGGGAAATGATTGCTGATGTTATCGGCAAAGTTGGCAAAGATGGTGTTGTTACTGTCGAAGAGGGCCAAAGTCTTGGCTTAGAGAGTGAAGTTGTTGAAGGTTTCAATATGGACCGTGGATTTGTCAGCCCCTACATGGTTACCGACAGCGCTCGCATGGAAGCAAGCTACGATAAGCCAGCAATTCTCGTTACAACTCAAAAAGTCAGTAGCATCCAAGAATTCCTACCACTACTTGAGAAACTAGCTCAATCTGGCAAAAAAGATCTCGTGATTATCGCTGAAGATATCGATGGTGAAGCACTCGCGACACTAGTGTTAAACAAGCTGAAAGGTACGTTCAACACTCTCGCACTGAAGGCTCCAGCTTTCGGTGATCGTCGAAAAGCTATTCTCGAAGACATTGCTATCCTAACCGGTGCAACTGTTATCGACGAAGAGCGCGGCTACACCTTCGAAAATGCTGAGCTCGATATGCTCGGGTCAGCTCGAAGAGTGATTGCCGACAAAGATCAGACAACTATCATCGAAGGCGCCGGAAGTGCAGCTGATGTGGCTTCACGAATTGATCAAATTCGTACTCACATCGACAATGCTACTAGCGAATATGACAAAGAGAACCTAGAGAAACGACAAGCTGCCCTTAGTGGTAAAGTCGCCGTTATTAAAGTCGGCGGCGCAACTGAAACTGAAATCGAAGAGAAGAAATTCCGAGTCGATGACGCAGTTGCTGCTACAAAGGCTGCTCTCGACGAAGGTATCGTCCCAGGTGGTGGCATCACACTGATTAACATCGCCAACAAGATCAGTGATGAAAACAGTGCTGGGTATCAGCTGCTTAAGAACGCACTGGTCCAACCGTTTAAACACCTGATGGCAAATGCTGGGCTTAACCCAGACGAGAAGCTACCTCAGGTTCGTAGCGCTGCTAAAGCCGGACAAGGCTTCAACGTTAACAGCCCTGAAGAATTGGTCGACATGATCAAAGCTGGAGTCATTGACCCAGCTCGTGTGACCAAAGAAGTTATTCAGAATGCAGTTTCGATAGCTGCAACTGCTATGACAATGGGCGGCCTTGTGGTCGAAATCCCAGAAGCTGAAGCTCCAATGCCAGGTGGTGGTATGGGCGGCGGCATGCCTGGAATGATGTAGTTTATAAGGGGAGAGAACAACTCCCTCTCCCCTTAATTAGTTACACTCAGAGCCCTTCTCAAATAAGGCCAAACAGACCAGCAAGCAATTGCTGGTCTGTTTGTATATGTGGCAGATTTTGTCTGTTATTTTAAAAATAGATGAGTAGTTTTCTCATTGTCCGCTTTTTGGACTGCCCATCTGTCAAACTATAAAAAAGATGCCTGGGTTACTCAGACATCTTTTTTGTTATTACCTCACCATATTCAAAAGTCTTTTTACGAAAAATATGGTTTGGAACTGTGATACGTGCATCTTTTAAGTATTATTTTATCGATACGGTGTAGTCGGTACCATTACGACTAAAACTTACTACCCAAGTTCCCTGGTCGTAAAGTTCTTTGCTTACTTCAAAAACTTTTGCACCCTGTACTTTGATTCCTGGGTTTAGATCACTCAAAATTTTATCGTTCGGGTCAATCTCCGTTGAGTAGGTACTAGATGCATCTATGTCAGAATCATATTTAACATCGTTTTTTTGTATCAACCAGGTTAAAGGTTGTTGTAGAAAATGAGCTTATCGGTTCCTTGCTAGTATTTTTAAGCGAATACTTCACGGCAACGAAGACACCGCCATCAGCAGGAGTTTTTTCAACGTACTGTCCGCCCACAACTGTCTTTTCCTCTACTGAGTCAATGGTTACTTCTAGCCCGTCTGCATCTATTGCTTCACCAAGGCCAAACTTTTTACTTTCTTCGACCTTTGTCGTTGGAGTTTTATTTAGCTCTTTATTCACTGCATCACCAGCTGCAAACAAGCCACCAAGGAGCATCAATACAGTCAAAATCCCTAGTATTGAAATAATCATGGCAGTTATAGCCAGTCCTTTACTTTGTTTTTTACTTAAAGCAACTATACTGAGTATGAATCCAACTGGCGCAAACAAAAATGCAAAAACTAGCGCTAAGACTGCAATAGTATTACTACCTGACTGCTGTTTATCGTTACTAATATTATTTTCCATATAAAACTCCTCATTTTAATACTGCTTAAACTTAACTATAATACCAACAAACCACTATGCCTCCATAAGGATAAATCTCTTAATTATCAACGATATTAACTTACACAAAGAAATCAGTTTGTTTTTTTATGATTTTTTTTCTATACTAGCCCCATAAGCACAAGCATAAAAGGGTGGAAACTATATGGCAAATGAACAGAATACTAATGAACCGTTGATTCAGGCCCCGGCTGGTATGGCACCACCGCCGGCACAATCTCCTTTGAACACAACACCAAGCATTATAAAAAAACCTGAGAACGCACGAGCAGGATCAGTCACGGATAACAATAATGTAGCAACCCCTCCACGACCTACCTTTAACCCACCAAAGAACGACACTACTACTGTTACCGTAAACACCAATACTCCTAATAGCGTGGCTAGTTCTGGTGGTGATGACAATGGTGGCTTAGCTAATCTTCGAGAACAAGCACTTGAGCAGCTCCGTCCACTCCTCGATGAAGCTACTCTCGATGCAACTGAGAAGTTTGACATCTACATGCGCCTAATTCACACCTCAAACGACTCAGGTCTACTGGCTAAAGCTCACGAAGTTGCCGCCCAAATTGAAGATAATGATGAGCGCGCTAGAGCCTTGTTTGACGTGGTAACCGAAATTGATTTCCAGTTGCACGACCAAAACCAACCTGAGTAAGCCTATAATTTAATCAAGCTTATATTGGTGATTATATGTTTTTAGCTAGTTCTTTACCAAGCTCAACACCAAACTGATCGAAACTATTTATATTCCACAGTGCTCCAAGGCAGAAAATTTTGTGTTCATATAAGGCAACAATACTGCCAAGAATCTTTGGTGTAAGCTTGTCGGCTGTAATTGTTGTGCTCGGCCGGTCTCCTGAAATCTCACGAAACACCGCTAAACTATCTTCGCTCAAAGCCTCAAGTGGTCGACCAATCGTCAGTGCTTCAGCTTGAGCCTTCATATTTGCTAATAAGAGTTTATGCTGCGACTGGTTAGCCGACGTGCTCTGCTCAAAACCAATAAAATCAACTGGGACCACCGTTGTTCCTTGATGTAGGAGCTGTATAAATGAATGTTGCGCGTCAGTCCCTGCCGCACCCCACAAGACGGGCGCAGTATCGTAGTCAACAGCATGGCCGTCACGGCTAACGTGCTTGCCATTACTCTCCATACTCAGCTGCTGCAGATATGAGGGTAGTAGTTTTAGTTCATAGCTGTATGGCAAGACTGCTTCGGTTTGTAGTCCTTGGACGTTTCGATACAGGATTGATAACATCGACAAAAGCAGGGGAGCATTCAAATTGTCTGGAGAAGTTGAGAAGTGCTCGTCCATCTCGTGAGCACCGGCAAGCATTTCAGAGAAGTTTTCCACACCGATAGCAAGCATAACGGATAGTCCAATCGAGCTCATCAGACTAAAGCGGCCGCCCACCCAATCCCAGAATCCGAAGATGTTCTCCCCGGGGATACCGAAGTCTTTTGCAGTGATTACGTTCGTGGTGACCGCTACAAAGTGCTGTGCAAGGCTAGCCTCAACACCAAGGCTATCTCTAACCCAGGCTTGGGCTAGACTAGCATTAGTCATTGTTTCTTGAGTAGTAAAGGTTTTGCTAGCGACAACAAACAGTGTCGAAAGAGGGCTGAGTGGCTTAACTACATTTTCAAATTCAGTTGGATCTACATTGCTAATAAAATGGACGTTAATGCCCTTCTGACGATAAGCTGACAGTGCTTGCACTGCCATACGAGGACCGAGGTCTGAACCGCCAATACCAATGTTTACAATATCAGTAATTCTCTCCCCGTTGCTGCCAGTGAAGCTCCTGTCATGTACGGTCCTCACAAACTGTTTCATTTTCTCGAGTTCAGCTTGAATTAAAGGAGCAATATTTTCACCATTTACAAATATTGGTTTTTCGGCAGGTGAGCGTAGTGCAGTATGCAATACAGCGCGATCCTCGGTGTTATTAATCACATCACCTTTAAAAAGGTTATCCCTCAATTCTGAAAACCGGCTCTTATCAACAAGATCGAGCAATTGGCTATAGGTATTTAGATCTAGCCAGCTATGACGAGCATCCACGATTAGCCCAGCAGCATTGATCGTCAACTGATTGTTCCTGTCGACATCCCTTATGAGTTCAACAATTGGTCTATGCGAGGAATCGATAGCTGAAATTCTTTGACCGATAGCAGTTTTGTTTTCCATACTACTAACGCTATCATAGTAGGAGACTAAATGGGAGCAGCAACAACATGACAGATGAAGAAACAAAGATATATGAAGACCTACGAGCGCAAATTAATGTATCAGATTTTAGTACTCAGAGTTATGTTAGAAAAGTTGAGAAACCTTGGGGATATGAGCTACATTTCCTGCCCGACAATCTTCCATATATGGGGAAAATGCATCATATCTACGCCGGCAAACGACTTAGTCTACAGGCGCATGACCAAAAGCAGGAATCATATATATTACTCGATGGTGACGGTTGGGTCTTACTAGAAGATTCAGACGGCAAAATGCAGAAAGTAAAACTATTAAAAAATGAAGGAATAACCACTTTACTCGGACAAAAGCATCGTTTGTTCGCCGGTGAAAGCGATGCGAATATTATCGAATTTTCATCGCAAGAAATCGGAAATACCTTCCGACTGGAGGACGATTACGGTCGTGAGACCGAGACCGAGCAAGCACGAGCTGAGCGGAACGATTCAGCCAAGTAAACAATTAGCTTACTTTCCTTCGAAACGAAGTGCATCGATTGGGTGCTTACGGGAGGCTTTCAAAGCCGGCCAGAGACCACTAACAACTCCTATCAACCCAGACCCAACCATGGCCGTGACCGCCACCACAATAGTTATCTTTGGCTCAATATCAAAGTAATAGCCACCAACAAAACTGACCAACCAAGCTAACCCGAGGCCGATACCCCCGCCGACTAGACTCAAAACGACGGCTTCTATTAGAAACTGAGTCAAAATGTGGAACTCGGTTGCTCCGATAGCTTTACGAAGCCCAATCTCCTGCGTGCGCTCAGTAACGCTCAAAAGCATAACGTTCATTATCCCGATACTACCAACTACAACTGAGATCATGGCAACAAGAGCCACGAAGCCGGTTAGATAATTGAAGACACTGTTAGTTACATCTAGTATCTCGTCCTGCTTAATAACCGTAAAATCTTGTTGTCCCTTATGATTATTTTTAATAGTCGCATTGATTTTATCGCTAATCATCGCAACATCAACGCCCTCTTTGATAATTACATCGATTTCGGCTATCTGAACGTTGTCGTTGTTGAGTTTCTTAGCTTGTGGAAGTGAAATAAATATCGCATTATTAACAGCTGCGCCCAGATCGACACCGCCGCTACCAAGTTGCTTGTCGTTCATCACGCCAGTGACAACAAATTTTTCTCCTTTAATTGTAATTGGTCGACCAATCGGGTTTTCTCCACGGAAATATTTCTGATTGACGCTCTGACCAATGGTGGCAATTTTAGCGTTTTTGTCATCGTCACTAAAGAAACTGCCACTCTGAACTTTATGTTGCAATGCCTTTTGGTAGTCTTCTGAAGTTGCAATAATAAAGCTATTATCGACTTTCTGGTCTTTGATCTCGGCATTTCCAGTCAAAATCATAATTGGGGCAGCACCAGACACCTCTGGTAATTTTTTAATACTATCGACATCTTTTTCGCTTAAGGTCGACGCGCCATACGAGGCAAGTAGGTTGTAGCCTGCAATGTTGCCACTCTTGTCTTTCTTGACAGTTTCACCGGGACTAATGTTGACTAGCCGGCTACCGAGATCATCGACACTACCCGAGACCGAGCGTTTAACACCTTCACCGAAGGCGACAATTGTCACGACCGAAAAAACTCCGATGATAATACCGAGCAAAGTCAATAAACTACGAGTTTTTGCCCGTGAGATCGAAAGCAGGGCGATGCGAGTATTCTCGAGGATCATCATGATATTGCTTTCTTCTTATTTGTGCTATTTTTTTTCTTAGTAGCCGGATTTTTTTTCTTAGTTGAAGTTGTGACACCTCGGCGATTCTTGCGCGACAGCTCGCGGACAGTCTTTGACTTACGATAAGTACGGACTTTTTTTGCAACAGAACTAGTCTGATGCACCGGTATGGCAATTCGGTCTATAGAGTCGTCTATTTCGGTAGGTGCTGCTGGTAACGCAGCCATATTTTCTGAGTCTGAATCGACATGAATAACTAGTGGCGCAATTGGTGCTGGCACTTGCGCGAGCTGTAAGACATTGAGTTCTGTATCACGTGTTCCTGCCACAAAGTCCTCGTGGATATTCGCCTGGTACTCAATTGCATCGATGGCTGGCATAGTTCGCTCTTGATCACTCTCAACTAGTATCTTCGCAGCTGGCTCATTCGAGCGGTACGCTTGGCGATTAGTCCGAAAGTCATAATTATTCGTTTGACTTTTGTCGCTAACCAACTCACCGTCAACGATATGAATTGTACGCTGAGCTTGTTTTGCGATCACCTCGTTATGTGTCACGATGATCACTGTATGACCTTTCTTGTTTAGCTCACGTAATAAATCAATAATCTGTTGGCCAGTCTCCTGATCGAGATTACCAGTTGGCTCGTCAGCTAAAATTAAACTCGGGTTATTAGCCAGCGCTCGTGCCACCGCTACCCGCTGTTTTTGGCCACCAGAAAGTTGGCTAGGCATGTAGTACCCGCGATCAGTTAGACCAACCTGCTCGAGTAATTCATGAGCTCGTTTTTCGCGCTGGATTTTTGATGTCCCGAAATACACCATTGGTAAGATGATGTTATCAATAACATGTTGACGGGGAAGCAGATTAAAGCTCTGAAAGATAAAACCAATTTTTTGACGACGAATCTTTGCGGCCCTTCGGCTACTAAGACTAGCTGTATCGATATCGTCAAGTATATACTCACCATTAGTGGGTACATCAAGCAGACCCAACAAATTCATAAGTGTGGATTTGCCTGAACCACTCGGGCCAGTCACTGCTAAGAATTCACCGTGCTCAACACTAAAATTAACGCCACGAAGCACGGGCGTGGCACCATTACCACTACCGTAGATTTTATGAATACGCTTAATTTCAATTTCAGCCATCACCCTATAATATAGCCGAGAAGTAACAGACATGGAAGTGCTTAAGGTAAAAAAACCAAAAGCTACAGCTTACCGAGCAAGTCCTCTAGTGCACTTACGTTCTCGATAATGTGTTTTACTCTCAATTTTTCGGCTTCATGTGTGTTTAAGTGGCCAGTTAGAACAACAACCGCCTCAACTCCTGCAGCTTGAGCCATAAGTACATCATTTTTTGCATCACCAACCATAACAGTCTCTTCTGGTAAAATATTCTGTTCTTTTAAAATTCGATTTATACCTTCAGGGTGCGGCTTGGCATAAAGTGCGCTGCTGAGATCATGTGGTGTAACTATTTGAGAGAATACCTGTGGTATATTAAAATTTGGAAAAATTATTTCTCGTAGTAGCTTTGAACTAGCACCAGTTGCAATCGCAATCTTGTATTTTCTAGATAGACGCTTTAAGACTCCAATAGAGCCTGGAACTAGCGTCAAACAATCTACAAAGCTGTTTCCAAAGAGGTGCTCCTCGTAGATAACGATTGCCTCGGCTAGTAGTTCAGGACTGTCTTTAAGCAGCTCGGCCAACTCTTCTTGGTGTGAAGATCCCCACTTTGCCTCAATCCGTTTTTTCTCTTCTTTTTGAGATAAATGTATACCCACACTTAGCAAAGCTTGGTGGTAACACTTATAATATCCCTCGGTTGAGCCAAGTGTGAAGACATCATCCCAGTCAAAAATTATTAGTTTAATCATTTATCCAATAATATCACGCAACTAACATTGATATGTCTCCTGAGAAGGGTTGTACTTTTAACGGATGAATAGAATACAGATTTTTAACAAAGGAGAGAGGGATGACGCTCGATTCGCTCACTATTCCGTCGGCCCGAGTCTCACAAGTAAACTTGCTCGATTATCCTTCCTTGCGAACCCTTTTTTGACTTTGTTAAATGAGAGGTATAACACTGCGATGTTAGACTATGGCTCATCGCCATATTCCAACATCTTCGCTATGCTGCTCAAATCAAATAGATTTGAGCTAGTCTAAACCCTCTCGGGTTCGTAGCCTGAACAATCCCAACCAATGTAAAAGCCCACCATTTGGTGGGTTTTTACATTGGCGGAGAGAGAGGGATTCGAACCCTCGCGGGGCCGTGAAGCCCCCTACAGCTTTAGCAAAGCCGCCCCTTCAGCCACTTGGGTACCTCTCCTCGTCGTCACATCAAGCTTCTGTGGTTTCGTTTTAGTCGTCGACTAAAAACTACTCCGCTGATGCTCCTCTTGAATTTTCAAACAGCTTCGCTTGGTTTGAAAATTCATGGCTGTACGTGGTGTACCCGGGGGGATTCGAACCTCCGACCTCTTGTACCGCAAACAAACGCTCTATCCAGCTGAGCTACGGGTACACGCAAGCGTAGCAACTATTGTAGCGCTAAACTACTGATAATAAAAGCAATCTGCGCATATTTAGAGGTGTAGTTGGTTGATGGTTTTATCAATAAAATTCATTTCACGCTCTTCAAGTGGCAGATGGCGTTGTAAAATCGCGACAACTAGATCAACCTCTGCCTTCGTCATGTAAGCTTCGGTAGGCAAGCCAAAGCGTTTCAAAGGCCGGAAAGTTAGCAAATACAATCCACGCTCAGCTTGAATTGAAAATGAACGAAATGTTTCGAACGGAAACAAGGCATCGCCGATGGAGATCCCATCATCGTCGATGATATATGTTCGACTATTCGGCTTAGCATTGATAAAATACAATAAACCACCACTTAAGAGTAGTAAAACAACGACACTAAAGATGTCACGTTGCCAGTAAATTATACCCGCGCTGATTGCAAAAACCACTGACACGAAGCCTGCGTACCACCCTATACCTCGTTGATGTGAAATATACTCGCTGGCTTGCCAGCTAACTTCTTGCGGTTGATCCGGCCCCTTGACATCTGGCATTTCTGTTTGCAAATTGTCGTTACTGTTGTCATCATCTTCAGCTTCAAAACTCCAGCCAGCAGAATCATCCTGTTGATTGTCGGCAACTTTTGCATCCTCAGCTTGGTTGTTTGTCTTTTCCTCTGCCATATCATAAGCAGTATAACAAAACTAGACAAAAACCACACTAGCAAGAGTACCGTTATATCCTTTGAGATGATATAATCCAATGTACGTTTCGTTCGAGCGAAATACATCAAACTGAAAAGGTGACCAGACTAGTGTCAGGTAAAACTTGATCTAAATAGCGAACTGGTATACTTAACCAGTGAGTGTCGCGGAGCGAGGTCAACTCGCAACAACGTGGAGAGGTGACCGAGCGGTTGAAGGTACCGGTCTTGAAAACCGGCAAGGCGTAACCCGTCTTCGAGGGTTCGAATCCCTCCCTCTCCGCCAATTAGATAGCCCACCGCTTAGGTGGGTTCTCTAATTGGCGTTTAGCAATCCGAGAACCCGTATTTTGCGCAGCAAAAAGGGTTCGGTGGAGTGATCAGAATCGAGAGACAAAAAAAGTTTACTTTTTCCAGAGATGATTGAATGAAAGTTCGTAGGTGCAAGCCGAAGAATCAACACCTCATGTATTAATACCGTATACTAAACCAATGCCAAAAAAACCAATCCAAAAGCGCTATGTTGCGCTAGCCTGGGGAACAGTACTATTACACACAGCAATCATGACTTGGTTTTGGATCGGGGCATTCTTGGTCTTTAACGGCTATCCCGAATTTGCACTACAGCAAGTCGCCTACGTTGTCATAGTCGTTGGGGTTCATGAACTGTATGGCAGCTGCCCGTTCACAGTACTCGAGATTTGGGCACGTAAAAAATCAGGTATCAAAGACCGAGAAGTAGAGACATACTACGGATACTACATCTTCTGGAAGTTGTTTCACTATAAAGCCAGTATCCCGTTTCTAAGGCGATTCGTCATCTTGTTCAAAATTTTACCTGGTATTTCACCACTTGTTCTAATAATCCAGCAAATATTGAACTAGAACGTTACGGACGAGCAAATACAGCTGCCTCAACACGCTTTGCACCGGCTCCATCTAAAACGGCAGCGGCGGCTTCAAGTGTAGCGCCGGTACTGATTACATCATCAATCAGAAGGATTTTTTTATTTTCGATCTTTCTAGGATGCCTGGAATAAAAAGCATTTGCGAGTTGCTGTCGGCGCTTTTTGGCAGACTGGCCGACTTGTCGTTTATGACCTTGTTTTCCAAGCAGCTCAGCGTAGGGAATTTTTAACTGACGAGCAACGTGCTTAGCAATAATGCCAGGCGGGTTATATCCGCGCATGCGGTAGCGCTGCGAATCAGGTGGAATAGGGCAGACAACATCATAATCATCAGAAAGAATCACGTCTGCCAACTGTTTACCTAAAACTTTACCAGCGGCACAAGCACGTTCAAACTTATATTTACGTATTAGCTCCTTACCCAAACCTTCGTAGCGAGCTGCCACCCAGACACGTTTAACTGAGCTTTTACGACGACAAGTCGGACAAGTGGCATAATCATCACTCAGCGCCTTGCAGCGATAACAAGCCGATACGGGATGATGTAAAAAACTCAACAGACAAACTTCACAAACAATTGCACCTTCTGCACCACAACCAACACAGGTGTGTGGCGCAACAACAGAGATGATTGACTCAAACATAACCTTATCGTAGCAAAACCAGTTGTAGTTTTACCAACACCCTTGAGTTAGGTGATAGTTTTTGTGTATACTACTGATAATACAAAGACCAAAAAACTTTTCAGGTGGAAAAACAAGACAACTAATGGGGGAGAGTGCATGGCACGTAAACAACAGAATGATGATTTATTAATCGATGATGAGCTAACAGCAGCTTTTCTGGGTGATGATCAGTCAGTAACCGCTGACGACAATAGTACAAACGATGACTGGAATGAAGAAGAAAGTATTCCGGGGCAACTAGCCGTTGACGTTTATGAGACTCGTGAGAAGGTTTTTGTGATTGCGCCGATTGCTGGCGTTAACAAAGGTGATCTCGACGTTAGTATCTCTGACAATACGCTGACTATCCAGGGAACTCGTTCGGTCAATACTGACGGGGCAGAGAACTTTTACCTGCAGGAAAGTTACTGGGGAGATTTTTCGCGAAGCATCACAATGCCAGTACCGGTTAAAGAGGACGAAATCGATGCAGTCCTCAAGGACGGTGTCTTGACAATTAGCTTTACCAAAGTCAAACAAGACACAATTAAGAAGATTGAGATTAAGTAAAACTACTTATTTCGATTCAGTATTTAATGTAAATAATCTGCTCAATCGAGCAGATTATTTACATTAATAACAGTTTTTTTATTTGCGAAAAAGAAAATAAGAGTAGAATTTATACTATTATCAAACTAAATTTGACTCTACTTATGATTGAGGAGCAAGGCTTGATGTCAGGAAGTTGACAGCACCAAAAGCTATGAAAGAAATGATAAGGCCGATAATCGCATACAAAATTGTATTCTTAGCTCCGGTAACTGCATTTTGGTCGCCGGCACTGATAACATAACGGAAACCACCAACAATCAACATGATGACACTAACAGCGCCAACCAAAAAGAGCAAAATATTGACTACCTTGTTGAAAATACCATCCGCCCCGAAAAGTGTGTTCGCGTCTTGACCGGCTCTAGTGCTACCAATCGTGCATTTGGTTCCATTCACTAGTGGGTTTGTGTCGGTACCGATGCTAAGACATTCATCAGCTGCGGCAGCAGGAACAACGTATGTCATAAAACCAACAAACCCCATAGTTGTAGCTAGGCTAATCTTGCCAGTGGTTGATTGATAAAGTGTTTGTATAGTCATTAAATTTTTTCCTGTTTATGCTTATTGTTAAATGTATCAAAAATTCATACTGGGTGCAAGAGATATATAGGCGGGCGCCTGATTTTATAGACTGCTAACTATAAAGCTCACAGCGGCACGACCAAGGAAAGCAATTACTAATCCGATTACTGCATACAAAATTGTATTCTTAGCTCCGGTAACTGCATTTTGATCACCAGCACTAGCAACATAGCGAAAACCACCAAGAACAATCATGATAACTGAGACTGCACCGACTAAGAACAGTAAGATATTGATAATACTCTGCATGATAGTCCCTATGTTGCGGCTGTCTCCTGAAGTACAAGTTCCTCCGGAGTATGTCCCGCCCGTTCCCTTACAGAGCTGCTCCTTAGAGTCGGCAGCACTTACTATGCTGTGCTGACCGCTGGGGGTAGTGACTGGAAGAATAACCGATGCTATTAATAGAGAAAATGCGAACATAAATGTAAATAATGATATTTTTTTCATCTCTTATCCTTTTTATATGTTACTTAATACGAATGATACGATAGCTTGAGCTAGAAGCGCAACCACTAAACCGACTACAGCATACAGAATAGTGTCTTTGCTCTGTTTGACGGCATTCTGATCACCATTACTAATCACAAAACGAAACCCACCGTATATCATGGCGATGACCGATACACTACCAACAATGAAGGCGAGGGCACTAATTACCTTGTCGCGAAGTGGGGTAACGGCAGTTTCAACGGTATCGCTACAGGTTGCATCAGGATCTACCAGCTGCAATTTAGCACACGCATCATCTGTAGCAGCACTTGCAAACACGGCAGGAGCGGGTGCGACTGCTAGAAGAGCCAACTGCGCCAGCATCACAAACCCTAGCAATAAAAATGTCGGTGTTTTCATCCAAAGACTCCCTTCATAAATCCTATAACTACTCGAATAATAAAAGGCACAAGGAAGACAAGCGCAAGACCGATTGAACCATAAATGATAGTGTTTTTAGCGGCAACTATCTTTTCTGGGTTGCCGGCCGACAACACATAGCGCAGCCCACCCGAGAGAACGATGATAACACCAATGCTGCCAGCCAAAAGATAAACAACCGGTATAACCTTGCCGAGGAATGTTTTGTCGTCTACATTGGGTAGACTTAACTCATCAGCCGTTCCAAGCTTAACAATACCAGCAGGCGGTGCTTTCTTTGCAGGGGTTTTCGGGGTAGGAGAGGTGGGAGCCTCCGGAGCAGCACCGCCACCCCCGCCACCAACCGATTTTTTACAAACATCAACCTTAGTCTTGCCTGTTAGTTTCTCGCATTTTACATATTCTTCCGCAACACACGTAAGTTTTTTACTGTCGGTATCGAACGGTGGATTCTTCGTGCAATCTCGTGGCTTATACTCACTGCCGACAGTGAATGGCTTACCAACAGTAAGAGATTTGCAGTCCTCAGTTTTTACCCCGGCACCTCCAGCAGTTGCAAACAGAACATAGCACTTTTTTGGATCTTGTTTACCTTTGTCTTTGAAGTAGGATTTAAAGACAGCGTTATTACAATCTCCAGCCGTAACTTTATCACCAGATAGATAGCAACCAGGTGATGATGC
This sequence comes from uncultured Candidatus Saccharibacteria bacterium, assembly GCA_964622235.1. Classification (GTDB taxonomy): domain Bacteria; phylum Patescibacteriota; class Saccharimonadia; order Saccharimonadales; family JAGPDM01; genus CAZUNB01. Next base: position 66,963 of record CAZUNB010000001.1, read on the forward strand.
TGCGGATACCTTTACTCCGCTAGCAAAAAGTGAAAGTGTGGCAATCGCCACTACCATCAATAGCAGCATGCTGCTTAGGCGTGAAATATTTTTCATTTGAAGGTCCCGAGAATCGTACCGACGGCAAAAGTGGCGCCAACACAAATCACCAAGCCAATCACCGCATTGACGATGGTGTCCTTGCCGCTCTTGACTCGCTCTGGGCTTCCGCTACTAATAAGAATTAGAAACGCGCCATAAAATGTAAAGCCAATCGCAACATATATGCCAGCACCGAGCAATGCCTGAACTATATTGCCGGCTATCCGCCAAATATTGTCAAAGTCTTCGATGATTACGCCGCACGGGTTCGATCCACCAGAGTCCCGCGGCAATCCATTATGCCATGCAGGAAGTAACAAGAAGGTATTGTCGCACGCGTCAGCGGCGAACAAAGATAGTTTAGTTAATACGACGTGCATCATCCGATTATACCCCCTGGTATTAGGAAGTTCACCAGCGCAGCGAACAATAAGTAGATTGCCAGTCCGCCGAGAGCAGCTAATATTTTAGTTTTTGCACCAGCAATCGCCTGAGGGTTACCACGAGCTGAAGCGTACTGGATTCCCGCTATACCGAGCACCCCAGAGATGATGATGCCAACACCAACTGCAGTGACTTTAACGGCAAGTTTAAGCATTTTAACGATACTATTTCCCTCAAGCCCCGCGTCTGGGTCGCTACAAGTAAGATCTTTTAACGGCCCAAAAGCCGCTTGAGCACACTTATCTTGTTCAAGCTTGCGCGCACAACTTTGTTCATCGCCAGCAGCTAAGCTCCCGTCTTTGTCTTTATCACAAACGCTATGTTGTTTAGTTAACGGATGCACAGCCTTCTCGCCTTCATCTTCTGGCCCAGCAGGGTCATCACCCTCAGGTGTCGTTGCACCTCCGCCGCTGTCTTCACCACCGCCGCCGGGGGTGGGTGAAGTGATCGGATCAGTGGTGCCAGGACCAACGCCGGTTGACGCTAAGCAGGCCGAAATTAAAACTTTCGAGACCTGCTTCATGCACGTAACATTAGAAGCCGCGACACAGCCGGCACTTGATCCTCTATCGCTGGTACATTTTTCAACACCAAAAAGCTGATGGTAGCAGCTCTCGGTTTGAATTGAGCCTTTACTGACATTGGGTATGTTCGTACAGTAAGCAATAAGCTTCCATGCGCAGGTTTCATATTTTTTTGCATCGTCTTTTTTAGGCTTTTGAGCTAAAAGCCTACTGCGTATCGCGCGACAATCATTTGCGGTCTTTTCACCAACACCAAAGTTCTTATCAACCTTGCCGCTTGGCCCTGAAGTTGTGGGGGTACTTGTATCACCACTGCCATTGCTACCACCGCCGAAAGAAACTCCCGGAACTTGTGCAGAAACTTGTGCAGCTAAAAAGAACATCCAAAATAAAGATATCAAAAAAACCGATACAAAAACTGATTTACGCAATGAGCCCATCATCTGTATCCTACTTTCTGACCATCTTCATCAGTGAAATACATAGCTTTGATCTTTTTTGGACTCGAAAACTCCATCGTAATCAGCTGATTATCAGCATCCTCGAATACATTAGAGTTCGAACAGAAAATCTGAACTGTTTGTCTGTCCGCTGCCGGCTCACTGCAGTCTTCAAGGTTAAATCTACCGAGGAGCGTAGACAGAAAATATGCTGGCTGATAAAAGGGAATATCTTCACCGATTTCAAATTCAGGATTATAGTTCATGGTCGAGTAGTCGTTAATGCGCGCAGTGTCTAGATTCACAATTGCATCGATCATTTCTTTTGATGTGTTTATTTGATCAAGCTCCTGAAGCGCTAAACTATCCTCGATTTTGGCTTGTTTAGCTTCAGCGGCGAGCTCAGCTTTAGTCGGCTGCTGTAAATACCAAGCTAAAAAACCGATTCCTCCAACCAAAATGATTGCCAATAAGATAAAAGGCCAACGAGGGACCTTCTGCGATGTCATCAGTGCTTGTGAGTTATTTTTATTTTTGAACATTTTTATAATTCAACCATGAATTTAGTGCTATTGTAGCGCTTGTGGTATAAAGCCGCAAGCTAGAAAAAATTTAGCACTTGACAATACTGAACTAATGTAAGATAATGCATAGATTAAACAGGAATAACCATAGCTATGACAATCACTCCAACAGACATACCACTATCTGGAGAAGGCGGCGAAGAGCAAGTGCCACCTATAGGTGAACAAGGGCAGCAGCCTGACGGACAACCATTTGATGGCATGGGTGATGCGCTGGATGGTGATGCTGCCGAGCTACGAACCGATAGTGTGAGTGAGCAGCCGCCAGACGATTCAGCTGAAGAGATTGTCGTTAGCCCAAGCAATAGAAGGATGTCTCGTCGAGGATTCTTAGGAGCTGGAGCTGCGATCGTTGGTCTGACAGTAATTTTTGGCCCTAAAGTCGTCGACTCCTTTTCCCAGCCATCCGAACCAATCGCCCCAACTGATGGATCTGATACAGACAATAGCCCGACTGACACGAGCGACACAGCGAAAGACACCTTACCCCAAATGGAAGAGTGGGACGGCACAAAAGAAGATCTGTGGGAGGTTGCTCCGGGGGATGCAAATAGGAACTTCTTCCTAGATCCATACGCCCCAAATTCATTCGACGCGGAGCAAGTTACTAAGAGAAACTTTGTTCGGTCCTTCGACCATATCGTTCTTGGGCTTCTTTACCAAGATAAACTAGGCAAAGACCCTAATGAATACGCAACTTTTTTCGCCAGTTCAGACGTAGCGAATCAAGCTCGTGAATTTTTCGGTGACGGTGAAGGCACACATTCGGGTGCATACATCAGGGGCTTTAATGAAAATGTCGAGACGAAGGGTGAAGACCCGAACGGTTTAGAAAAGTTAATGCTTGATGTTGTTCCGCCCCCTGGGAAAGAGGGCGCTGTTCAAATTGGGCTATTCGATCCAAAAAATGGAGAGAGATACAAACCAGCTTGGGCTACTTTTGGTTATAGCAATAAAGGCCACTATGTCCTAACAGGCATTTTCGACCATGATCCAACAGATGAAGACTTTCTGTCTACGCCACCGCTAGAGTAGAAAGCTCAAAGTTCATCCTTAGCGCTAGATCGGCATAGGCGTCAACGCACACAACTACCCTGAAAAAGAACCATGAAGTGAATCTATGTTCAGCTGTTTAATCTAGCGCAAGTTACAGTAGCCCTCCAAGCCCATACTTTAATATAGAGCTACAACTATTATGTCCATAGCCCAAACCAACACATTATATTAGTTATTGCTTTTTATATTCTGACGATGTTATCATTTGTCCATAAGCATAATGAATTATGTTAGGTGAAATGAAAAAAATAAAAAAGATTATCTTTACTGGTCTTGGAACATTTGTCGTATTGTTTTCTACAATCGTAGCTCCTTTGAGTCCATTGATAATAACGATTGATGCCGCGCCATATGATGATGCTATTGATATAACCACTAAAGAATACAAAGCATGGCGATCATGGCTAGTACTTGAAAAGTGCATAAACTTTAGTGGCAACAAGGGTGGCGACAAGGTCAAAAATGCTATATTTGAGCACCCGAACTCAGGAACGATTCCGGCCAACTCGTTCGGTTGGCATAACACGAACTCGCTCGGTGGTGGAAATGGCGCGACGGATGGAGTTGGGAGATTTATCGATAAAAAGGACGGTGAGATTGACTGCAACACTGAGGCAGATCTTGAGATTGCCATGGCGAACCTCGGTTACAAGAAATATGGGGACTTCATGAAAGCAATAACTTCTGATCAAAGACTCCCTGATGATATGTTTAAGCTTAAGTACTCTTCCGAAAAAGCTATTGGCGCGGCAGTAGCTAAACACGCTAAAGAAGAAGGCTTAATTAGGAGTGAAAGCAATCTCTTTACACTACCGGCCGAGTCAGTTTGGGTTTATTGGGCGTCACTCGCAATTGCAAAGGTTGAGAACTCTGCATTTGGCAACACCGAAGGAACCTGTAAAGGAAAATTTGGTACTGAAGCGGACTTAAAAAAAGACAAGACCAGTGAGTCAAGTATTGTAAGGCCCGGCTTAATCGACAAGGACGCCAAAGAGATCGATGGCTGGAGCGATAAAGCTACAGAAAAAGGCTGGGAGTACCTTCTGCTGCCAGAGAAAAAAGCTAATGCTGCAGCTAATGCAATTGACGGAAGAATGACATCAGGCAAGTCGACATCATGCACCGAGATAGCCAAAGAAGCAACCAAGGATTTTCGGGTTGCAGCCTTCGCAAACTTGGTTAAAAAAATCAAAATAGAGTGTGAAAAAGATCCAAATGCCGACTGTGAAAGTAGTATCAAAGATTCCTCAGATGCCGCACTTCAAGAAGATGGGGCTGGTGACGATGACGTAGAGAGCTGCGAAGTTGGTTCGGGGTTATTTGCGAAAGCACTTGGTTTCGTTGTCTGCGCCGTTGTTGATATCACCTTCAGTATCGTTGACTGGGCAGAGAACAATATCATCATCCCATATCTTATCGTTTCTCCTCTAGAACAAGGCTCAGATTCGCCAGCCTATACAATGTGGGGCTATATGCGCGATATCTCTAATGTGATGCTGGTACTAGCCTTGCTATACTTAGCCTACTTAAAGGCGATGTCGTAATGGGTGGCGGAAACGCAGCATACAATCTTAGAAAGATGGCTCCGAGAATCTTGATTGCATTTATCGGGGTGCAATTGTCATTCTTTTTATCTTCACTAATGATCGATATTTTCAATGGGCTTGGTAGTGGTGTTGCCAACCTTTTTTACCAAATCGCTGACGCCAACAACATTCCGATTGTTGACACCACCGCAATACAAGGCGGTCAGCTCGGTCAAGGAGCGGCAATTTTGGGTCTGGGAACAGCGGCGGCGGCTGGAATCTTGACTACAGCCGCCGCGGGCGGTGGCATCATACCAGCCATGGTTGGGTTTGGCGTTATGGCCTTGATTGTTGTTATCGTGGCTGGCTTAACGTTGGTCCTGCGCCAAATCCTTATTATCGGATTAGTCATTGTATCCCCACTAGCATTTGTGGCCTACCTCATACCAAACCTCGAGCAATACTTCAAAAAATGGTGGTCATCCTACCTAAAACTACTGATGATGTATCCGCTAATCGTTGGGCTTTTTGGTGTTGGTAAGATTGCCGGACAAATTGCCAGCATCACAGCCGCAAACGCACAAGGCACACCAGGTAATGGCGGTATTGCTAGCAGTCCTACGATGATTTTAATGGCGTTCTTAGCCAATGTTATTCCGCTCGGTCTCGTTCCATATACCCTCAAGTTCGGAGGGGGAATTATGGCTGCTGGAGGTAACATCGGCCGACAGCTCGGATCGAAAACAGGCAAGACTTTGCGCGATCCAAACAGCCGATTCTTAAGAAGCTCAAAAGACAATGCCGCTAAAAAAGGACAGCTCAAAAGAGACAGGCGGGTTCAGGGCCAACAATCCGAGGACGCCACAAACTATGGGCTTGGTCGAGCGCTAAAGAAGCTGCCAGGTAAGGGCGGAATAGCTAACGCGTATGCGGGTGCGCACAAAGCCGTAACAGGCAAAGAGGGTTTACTCTCCAATTTCCGAAGCGCCACCGCTAAACAAGCGCGACACGAGCGCCTCGAGGCAGGCAACGATGAGGCAATAAAGCGCAGAGACGAAGCTGCAGCAGCAGCATATCGACCAGAGAAAGCCGTTGGAGCTGGTATATTTGCGCAAACTGGCGGCGACCATGATCTTATAAAAAAGAAGAGAAATGAACTAGAGGCAGCTGTTGAAGCAGGCGAGCAAGATCAAGTAGTTTTGGATGGGTTCAACGAAATGGCGCAGTATGAAGGTAACGATGAGGCAGTCTTTGCGGCAGCTCGCTTTGCAATGCAACACGACAAAGCTGGATCCAACATGACGGAAAGAGGAGAATTCTTAAATAATGTCATTCAGAATGTTGATACTTCAACCGAGGGAGGCAAGGCACGAGCAGCGGCCTTTGTCGCTTCGACAGCAGGCATCGGACACCCATACAGTAAAGACATTGGCATGACCTTCGACGGAGAAGGCCCTGACGCCAAACCTGTTATTAACTTCGGCTCTAAGGCCGGCAAGGGCTATAACGCAGAACAAGGCTTCGCCTATGCAATGTCTAAACACCAAAGCTACAATCTTAGCAACCTCAACGATGGCCAGGTTACAGAACTGCTTGATCATAACGTACGCCTGGCGACAGACAGCTCCTATGCCACTATGGAGTCACTACGAACTGGCAAGTCAGTTAAAGCAGTTCAAGGGAATGCCGAGAAGAATATTCGGGATATGTACAGTTACAACGCCCAGTCTAGAGCTGGTCTCGCTCTAGAAGAAGCAAGAGTAGGAGATGGACCGCACGCTACATACATCGACAGCATAGTCAATCCGCCTGATAAAGAGAAAACAGCTCCTACCGATCCAAGAGAAGCAGCAAAAGCACACGAATTAGAGCAGCAAGAGTTACAGAGACGAAAAGACGAGGCAGACAAAGCTTGATAAACTAGGCGCCACATTTGATTATAAGAACGGCGACTACAGGCACTACGGTTGACCACTCGGAAGATAGCGACTTGTTGATTGTTTTAACGCGGCAAGTACTTTTTCTTCTTGTCTCTGATAATCATTAGTCTCCCGTATTGATGCATTTATACTTCCACCAGGAGCTGGTTCATACCTGGAAGGGTGCCTGCCTTTTTCCGAGAGAATAACCCTCTTGAGAACATTTCCTAGCATAACCTTTGGCTCCCCTGGGGTTACCTCTAAAGACTTGCGAGCACTACGAAACAACGCAAAATGCCTCTCGTTGCTAAAGTCTACCTCCTCGGGTACAGCCTCCTGGATTGCTTTCAACTTCAAGGCACCTTCAAGCATTGCCATCTGATCTTTGTTCTTGAAATCTAGTTTGTCTGGCTTAGCCGCTCCATCCTCTGCTGCTTTTGCTTTTAGTGCTGCCTCAAGCAAGGCAACTTGGTCTTTATTCTTTACGTCTAGCTTGTCTGGTTTGGCTTCCTGCATTGCTTTGGCTTTAAGCGCTTCTCTGAGCTCCGCCACAGCCATTACATCGATAGCTGTTTCTAGTGCCGCCACCTGATCAAGCAAGGGCAAACTGTTCAGCTGCTCAACTATCGGTCTTGCTTGTTCTGCCCTTTGGGCATTAAAACAATATGATAGCATTTCTTCAGATAGCTCAGCACGAGGCCTAACCTTGAGCTCATCGTACTTATTTGCTCCGTGTATTGTCTTAAACATATTCTGAGAGGCGTAGAACAGACCAGCTCTTTTGCCACCGTGCAGGTCTTTTCCGTCTGCATATACTAAATCAGGAACAATTGAAACAACATTTTTAAGTTTTGGGTTATTGCCAGACGCATCCTTTTTAAATCTGAGATCCTGCCTCTCAACAGCACCAATAACACCTAAGACAACCTGAGAAATCTGCCAACTTGCCTCCTCCTCGGATCCAACCTTGATCGCTTCCTTATCTACGAGCCTATTTATTATTGACTCCTGAACAACCATCAAGCCAGCCATTACAGAAACTCTCGACTGGTCTAAAACCTCGCCATACTGAGCTTCATCAACAGTATCATCTAAATTTATGCCGAGTTCCGCACTAATTACACCCGCCTGCAAAGTCTGTAATGACTCAGAATAGCGAGCCATGGCAGAAACATAACGATTCTCTATATCGCTAGTTTGGTCTAGGGACTTATTTTCTGGTGAGTCGGTTCTAGTAAGCACGCTGGCGGACAGTGAGTCGGCTGTCGCAGCAACAAGTTCAGCTGCTCTCGCAGCCGTGACAATTTTCTGGGCTTCAATCGCTGCTGGATCGCCTTGCTCAACTTTTAGCTTCAGCCTCTCTTCTGCCTGAAGCCTGACCAGTTCATTAAAACCAATAGTAAATTTTTCTTCTCTTATTCGTTGATTGTCGTAGGATCCTTTTTCAAGTTTTGCCCCACGCTTCATCTTTTCTATTTCTTTTAATTCTGTCTTTTCTTTGCGTTTTTCTCTGCGTTTGAGTTTTGGCGCGGGCTCTTGGTCATCTAGTCCAATAGAAATATTAAGTAGCTGTCGTCTATCCTCCGGCAGACCATCTAAAAATGACTTCGTTGCTTCGATCTCGTCTTCCGATAAAACCTCAGCTACAGCCTGATTCGCTTCAGTTTTTTGTTCATCTGTTAAAGTTTCTGCATCATTATCAGGATTCTCAACGTTAGGTTCATAGTCGCCCGTATTCGCGGCTTCAGTAAAGGCAGCACCAGCCAAGGCTCCTGGGTCTATGTCGTCTGGTGCAAGTGTGTCAGTCATGGTTGCTTTCCTTATTTTTGATTTTTTCGGTGAATAGATTTTACTTATTTATCTTAGCATAAGGTTTATTCTTTGTCAATATATGTGTATGGTGGTTTTACAGATTGATGATTTTGTATTTTTCAATTATGCTAATGCTATGTCTACCTACAAAGTAATCACCGACGTCGAGGCCGAAGATAAGATAATCGGTCCATTAACATTTCGTCAGTTTGTCTATGCGCTCATCGGGGGTGGCTTCGCAGTCGGGGCGTTTTTTGGTACATCTGCCAGTGTCTTAATCACTATCTTGCTAGCACCATTTGCTTTATTTTTCTTTTTCTTGGCGTTCTATAGCCGCGGTAATCAGCCGGCCGAGACGTACTTGCTATCAATTTTTAAGACGTATGTATCGTCAAAAAAACGAATCTGGGATAGGGATGGAACGATTGAACACGTAATAATCGACAAACCGAAAGAAATTCACCTAGATTATACCGATAAACGAACGTACGCTGAGGTACGCGGCAGCCTAAAGCAACTAGCGCAAATTATTGATAGCCAAGGATGGGCCAGTAAAAATTCAAGCCTTCAAGTAGAGGCTTTGCACCCGCTGCAACAATTCATTAACTCAGATGATGATCGCTTGGTACAAGTCGATGAGCTACTACAGACGAGCGGTGACATCAGCGAACTCCGTGAGTCAGACGACCCATACTCACGATACAATGAAAGTGCCGTGCGAATTGGTTCATCAGTTACTCGTGCCAGTAACGACGCTAAGCAGAAAGCGATCGCGAGTATGCACAGATATCGTTAAACGAAGCTTTTTAATAATAAGACATCTGTCGGCGCTATCATGCTTATGGTACAATTAATCGTACTATCCAGGTAAGGGAGTGGGTTAATCGTGCCACCAGAAAATCAGCTGCTAGCTCAAGAGCAGGCATCACAATCATTTCAACCGGGCGCTCCGGTTATTCCACCGATGGTTTCGGACCCTGCTATCGACCCTAACGAGCAAGAAAACACTGATAATAAAAAAACAAAATCAACCCCAGGTAAAACTAACAAGAACTCAACTCAAAACAGCCTACAGATTGCCGAGATTAGAGACGGACTGGTTATCTTGGTAGACGGCACCTACCGTGCTGTGATATTAGCACAAAGCGTTAATTTTGATCTCATGAGCAATCAAGAACGTGAGGGTGTCGAGTCCAGTTATCAGCAGTTTTTAAACTCTTTGTATTTTCCGGTTCAGATTATGTTGCGCTCCTACCGCGTTGACCTGAAGAACTATATGAACAAATTAAAACGACTATATGAAGGACAAGATAACGTATTGCTTAGCTTGTTGATGGAGGACTACATTGGCTTTGTTGATTATCTTGTTACCAATTCTAATATCATGGAGAAACAATTCTACGTAGTTGTTCCATATATACCTGGTGCTGGTCCGAATGACGGTCTTAGTAACCATAAAATGACTGATGTTCTTAAGGGTAAAAAGAAAAACGTCGTACATGTAAAGGAAAAAGATTTCGACAAAGCAAAAGAAGAAATGCGGCAGCGGGTCGGTACGGTACTGAAAATGCTCAACGAAATGTCTGTACGATCAGTACCCCTTAATACACAAGAACTAATCGAACTATACTACAATTTTTATAACCCCGACACTGCCACAGTCCAGTCGCTGGTAAGTCACTATGACCTTGAGACAGAGTTAATAACTAAAGGCGACGGCGAAGCTCCGCGAGCAGATTTGGCTGGTATGTAGCGATGGGTTTATTTAACAAAAAGCAATCAGTGTCATCCTCGCAACAGACAACCGCACAGCAGCAATTGGAGCGAGAAAAAATGGAGGTGGACCAAGCCTACCGTGAAGGCCTGGTAACCATGCGCGATTTTATTGCACCGAGTAGCCTCGAACTACAGACCACCTACGTACGGGTCGGCAACCGATATGCGCGAACCTTTTACGTCTACGGCTACCCCAGAAAATTATTCACTGGCTGGATGAGCTCGCTGATTAACGTTGATGAGGTTATCGACATTTCGATGTATATATATCCGGCTGACTCCGGAGTTGTTCTAAAGAGTCTACGACGAAAAGTTGCCCAACTTGAAGCCGCTCGGTCTATCTCGGCAGAAAAAGGTCGAGTGCGTGACCCTGGTACAGAAGCAGCTCTGGAGGACGCCGAAGAGCTCCGCGACAAACTACAGGTTGGTGAAGAGCGCTACTTCCGGTTTGGGCTATATTTTACGCTTTACGGGGAGACACTAGATGATTTATCGTTTGTACAAAACAAAGTAGAGTCGATGCTTGGGCAGCAGTTGATTTATACGAAGCCAGCCAGCGCCCAGCAAGAGATTGCATTCAATTCGATCGTACCTCAGGCTAATGATCAACTCGAGATTCGCCGTAACCTCAGTACTGGCGCGCTTAGCACCACTTTTCCGTTTACTAGTGCTGACCTCAGCCAAGATGACGGGATCCTCTACGGCATCAATATGCACAACAATGGGTTAGTGATTTTTGACCGCTTTACATTAGAGAATGCAAACGCTGTAGTGTTTGCAAAATCTGGCTCTGGGAAATCCTTTGCGGTTAAGCTTGAGGCACTACGTCATATGATGATGGGCACTGAAGTTATTATTATCGATCCTGAAAATGAATACCAGCGATTAGCTGAGGCGGTTGGCGGTAGTTATATTCGCATGAGTCTCAATAGCCAGTCGCGAATCAACCCGCTTGATTTGCCACAAATCTTCGACAAGGAAGACGGTGACGACGCCCTTAGAAGCAATATCATCAATCTGCATGGCTTAATGCGATTAATGTTTGGAGGTAGCGTCGATCCAGCATCTGAGTCGCAGCTCGACCAAGCATTAATCGAGACCTACGCGCAAGTTGGAATCACAAGTGATCCCCTAACGCACAACACGACACCACCGACACTGGTAGACCTATATGAAACATTACTTCACTCGGGCGGATCTGGACCACAAATGGCACAGATGCTTCGTAAATATGTTGGTGGTAGCTATGCCGGATTATTCAGCGAGCAAAGCAATGTCGTTCTTGACAACAAAATGGTAGTGTTCAATATCCGCGACCTCGAAGAAGAGTTGCGGCCAATTGCCATGTATAGCGTTCTTAGCTATATTTGGAACAAAGTCCGGTCAAACCAAGTTAAGCGCATGCTTATTGTTGATGAGGCATGGCAGCTGCTACAATACGAAGATTCAGCCAAGTTTATGTTTTCGCTCGCCAAACGGGCACGAAAATACTACCTCGGTCTGACTACAATTTCACAGGATGTAGAGGATATGTTGGGGAGCAAGATGGGTCGTGCGATTGTTAGCAACTCTAGTTTACAGCTACTACTAAAGCAATCTCCGAGTGCTGCAGATGTAGTGGCTAGTACTTTTAAACTGACCGATGAAGAGCACAAACGATTAACCCAGTTTCCCGTAGGGCAGGGCCTGTTTTTTGCTGGATCAAGCCATGTTCACATCAAGATTGAGGCTAGCCCAACCGAAACTGAACTAATTACCACTGATCCACAACAACTCGCTGCACTCAAGGCTAGTGCTAATATTGATGAAAATTCTTCTGCCGCCGATTTGTTCGTTAATTACAATAAAGAGTTGAGTGAAATTGAATCGGCCAACCAAGAGCCTTCTATTCAAGAGCCCTCTATAGATTACGACGAAATAGTTAGACAAAAAATGGACAGTATTCCGGTTCCTAGCAAGGCGCCAGAGGAACAAATGAACCAGTTCGATTTATCGGCAAATACAGATGTACCAGACGCAGCCTTGGCTGATGATAACCAAGATTCGCCAGTGGCCACCGTGATACCTCAGCCTGACTTTAATGTCCCTGTCGTATCAGCACAGGAAGATCCAGCAGTGCCACAAGTTCAAACTGCTCAGACCAACGAGGATGAATCTATGGCGACCGTCGCTATTGCCCAAGATCCACTGGCGGATACAGCACCACTCCCTGTAAACGACCCTGTGCCTACCCAGCCACCTCTGGAACCAATGGTACAGGCGGAAATGCCAGCTACCGAAAACACAACCGAATTAAGGATTGAGCACTGATGTATTTGCGACGGAGAAGCGACGATTTAGATGACCTAAGTGGCGGAGGCATAACCCCACCCCAGCAACAGCACGACGAAGCGGCGGCGGCGGCCAAAAGACCAAGAGAAGATCGAGAAGAAACCAAACCTGACCCGGACCACAAACCCTACCAATCGCCCGAGCCAAAACTGAACAGAAGAGACCTAAGTGGCGGAGGCATAACCCCACCCCAGCAACAGCACGACGAAGCGGCGGCGGCGGCCAAAAGACCAAGAGAAGATCGAGAAGAAACCAAACCTGACCCGGACCACAAACCCTACCAATCGCCCGAGCCAAAACTGAACAGAAGAGACCTAAGTCAAGAAAAATCGGCTTCATTCGACCCGAAAAATTCGACTGGCATGTTTGATGAAGACAAAGACGACAAAAAGAAGGCAAAGGACAAGAAAAGTACAAAGTCAGACGGCCAGAAACCAACAGCCGCCGAAGGTAAAGAAATAGACCTATTTACTGGCGGCAAAAATAATCGACATAAGTTCGGCAAAGGTAAATTAAAAAGCAAGGCTCAAAAGAAAATTATCGCTGGAATCGTTGCCATGATTATTGGAGGTGGCGGTGCGGCCTTAACAGGTGGTGGTTTCTTGGCTACCTTTCGATTGTTTATCTTCGACGGGGCGCTTCATGAGGCGCTTGATGCTCCGCACCAAAACGCACTCATAAAACGAAGCTTTAGAAACTCTAAGCCGATGTTTGACCAAACAGGAGAGTTCACAGGAAGAACCGATGCTGTCCAGAACTCAACATACGGAAAAGCACTGCAACAGGTGAAAATAAATAATATTGAAGCAGACATGGCAAAAGCAGGTGTTGTCCCTAACTTTGATCCAAGCCCCCGGACCTTGCTTGGGTTCCCCACGGCGAAAGGGGC
>CAZUNB010000002.1:0-21956 GCA_964622235.1 uncultured Candidatus Saccharibacteria bacterium
AATCCAAGGCCTTACATTCTTTATCGGACGGAGTTTACTCGAGCTTGGCGTGTCTGAAGCATCACTTACAACTGGATATTACAAAAAACTCCTAGCTTTAGCCGAACAAGAAAAACAACATTCCGATGCGTTATTTTTAACTGTCGAGTCTGCCAACCCCTACGCATCAGAAGTACGAAAACGTTTTCTGGAGCAAGCGCAGCAAATCCATGACCGACTCTAGCTTTCGTTATCTTATTTGGGGCTTTTTTAAAGAAAACAAAAGACAATTCCCCTGGCGAAATACGACAGATTTTTACAAAATTTTTGTAAGTGAAGTCATGTTGCAACAAACACAGGCACCACGAGTCATCGACCACTATCATTGTTTCCCAATGTGGCGTCATTGGCACATGCTAGTCAAGCTGAAGTTGTCACAGCATGGCAGGGACTTGGCTACTACCGCCGTGCTCGGTTTATCCATCAAGCAGCCCAGGAAATCTACAAACGTGGTTGGGATGTATCACCGCCGTCTGATCCGAAATTAGTAAGTGAGCTGCCAGGTATTGGATATAATACTGCCGCAGCAATTTTGGTCTATTCTCAGAATTTATCACTTGGTTTTGTTGAGACAAATATTCGTACAGTCATGATCTATCATTTTTTTGCTGATAAAGAGAAGATAAGTGAAAAAGATATATTGACTAAAATTACCAAAGTGCTTGATTATGATAATCCACGTGAGTGGTACTGGGCATTAATGGACTACGGTACATATCTTAAACGGCAAGGAGTTATAACCCACAAAAAAGCCAGCATTTATACTAAACAGTCAACATTTGATGGTAGCACCCGCCAGCTTCGGGCTAATATTCTGCGTTTTGTTACTCAAGAAGCGTGTAATCAAGTACAGCTAGAGAAAAAGTTTTCTGATCCAAGGCTAAATGAGATAATAGCAGGACTAGTCCGTGATAAATTGCTCCAAAGGAAAGAAGGGAGATATTGTCTGTATTAGTTATTACAAATCACCAAAACACGTTCTGAATGCATGATTTGCTATAATGATGCTATGAAAGAAGTATGGAGTAATCGGATTGCTATTAGTTTGCTAATGATAAGCTTGTTATTAGTAGTTGGTTTGGCGGCTAGTCCAGCTGATGCTAGCGGTCCTACTCGTCTAGCATTGAGTGGCCAAACATTGAGTAAGCTTCAAGCGTCGAACAAACAACAACAGAAGTTAGAAGACAGAGCGGAGTTGCCATGTCAGATTGTCAGAATCCGTTTGCAGTCTCAGTCTGATCGAGCTAGCTTGATACGGCTTGACCGAGTGGAGAGATACGAGAGAATTAGTTCACGACTAGAAAACCTAGTTGAGAGACTCCAGGTCAGCAAAATGCAGATTGGTGAATTACCACAAACCATTTCTGTACTTCGTACTCGCATTAACAGCTTTCAAACTGCCAGTACTACCTACGAGTCAAGCTTGAGGACTGCTGCCGGCTCGGCTTGCACCGTCGAAGTAGACCAGCTAGAGAGCATGGTTGAAACTGCTCGAAACGATCAAAAGAATTTAATTGTGGCTGCTAGTAATGTCGATACTGCCATCAATAACCAAGTCGTTAAAAACTTAGAAACTTTTACGCTAACGAACATCAATGATACAGTAGATACCAACAAGCAAAAACAGGACAAAGCAAATGAGTAAAAAACTTAAACAACTAACTAAATCATCAAGTTTTTTGGCTATTGTCTCAGCAGTTACGATTGCGTTAGTCTTGGTTTTTATTGGTACATTGACCTATAATGGCGAGGAGCAACTAGTGCTTGATTCTGGTACGAAGCCAAACTCAGACGAAGCAGTTAAGCAGATCGATAATCCAAATGAAGATGTTTTGCCAAAAGTAACTGAGCCAGTCACGTCGAGTTCGATTCAACAAGATCTAAAGATAATAACTAGTCAACTCGATGAGGTCGCCCAACCGAGCAGCGACTATGACGCCAATCAACTAAGTAATGATTCGCTCGGTATAAATCAGTTAAAAAAAGATAAAGCAGAGAGAGCAACCAAACAATGAAAGCCACATACAATGGAGTAGTGATAGCTGAGGCTGACAAGAAAGATACTGTATTGATTGAAGGGGGTATATATTTTCCTCCTGATTCTTTAAAAAAAGAATTTTTTAAAGATAGTGACGGTCGTGAAACAGTATGTTTCTGGAAGGGTAAAGCCAGCTACTATGACGTTGTTGCCGGCGGAAAAATCTCAGAAATGGCAGCTTGGTATTACGCTGAACCTAAAGATGGCTCAATTGATAGAGTTGGGAAAGATTTCACTAAGTTTGTTTCTTTCTATCCTGTAGTCACAATTAGCGAATAGCTATACTTTATACTTGCTTTATAGATAGATTACTGTTATAGTAATTAGTATCAACAACTAAAATAAAAAAAAGACAAAAATGATTAATAATCCATCTAGTATTGTTTATGATGCTAAACAGCACGCACGTAACAACCGCTTTCGACCAATCCGTGGTTTGATTCGAAATTTTCGTTCGCAAAAAACTACTCGTCGAGCTTCGTTAGCTTTGATTACTGCAATGGCTATTTGGGGCGGAACAGTGGTTGTCGCCAAATTATTACTCGAAGGGTTACCGTCTCTATCTCTAGTCGGCATCCGTTTCCTGATTGCTACTTTGTTTCTCTTGCCTGGACTGTTTCGCTTTTTTAAAAATAATAAGCTGAAAGACTACTTAGTTGTTGCAATTATTGGAGTAGTTTGTAATGGCTTGCCAGTTGCACTCATATTTACTTCACTTGATCATATTTCAGCAACTGAGTACGGTATTGTCAGCAGTCTTGGTCCAATCATCATGTTTATGATGTCTCTACTTATTCTAAGAGAGCGAATGCGTAAGAGGGTAATGATTGGCTTGGCAGTCGCGGCATTAGGCGCAATGTATGTTGCATTCTTTGGATCTCCGGAAGGGTTGACTGGTGATGTTATTTTAGGGAGCACGCTTCTAATTGCAGCATTAATTACGGATAATCTTGGCACAATCTTAACGAAGAAATACTCAAAACATTATGATTTATCAGAGCTTTTATCCGCCAGGATATTTTTTGCAGGAATAGTTTTTATACCAATTATGGCTATACAGTTCGATAGTTGGAGTTTTGCTGGTATCAACCCAGTCATTTTTATTGGATTGATATTTTTAATGACGCTGTTGAATGTAGTAATTGCGATAAAACTTCTGTATTTCGCTATTGATAATATGACAGGCGAAGAAGCTAGCCCATATGGATACCTCCAACCAGTCTTTGCAGTTATTTCGGCGCAGATTTTCTTGCGAGAAATGATCACGATACATCAAGTCTTAGGTGCCGCAATAATTACATCAGGAGTTTATTTTGCTGAAAATCAGGCTAGAAAACCTGTTCACTATCGTTCGTGGCGTGAACGGTTGTCGCACCAATTCAAGCTACTGTTTGTTCGTTTATAAGCCCAATATTAGTATAGTTTCTGCTGATCTAAGGCAGCTATTTATATTAGACCATAAAATACTTGACAAATCTAGAGAGAGAGTAGGCTAAAAGACATAATCAATAAATAAGGAAAAATATGTCACATTTGGATCAATTACCACAGAGTGATCATGTACCTAATAGAGAATTTATGGAGGGTTTTGTTCCAAGAATTGATGGAAAAATTTTGGATGAACCGACAGCCATAAGCCGAAGTCTAGCGCCAGAAGATGCTGATGTCTATCAGGCGTTGGCGGATTTTTTAGGTGTAGAAATATCAAGACACAGAATTAGGGGTGGTGCGACTATTGGGTTTGATGATCAGTCACTTCGAGATGATTTGGCTAATCTTATAGCAAAAAGACAGTTCACTAATGTTACACCAGATCAACAGTCACAAGATCTTTGGTCAGCCGCAGGTCAAGGGAGAACCGATATTGTTGTCTTTTCATCTCAAGATCCAGAAGAAGTCGAAAGACTACCAATTGGTGTAGATATAATTCAGGAAGCTGAAGAAATTATTAGAGCATCACAAACAGAATAATCCTAGATTAATACCGTGATTAGTTTTGTTACTATTCTTGATTTTCTACGGGCGGTAGTTAGGGGCTTCGCTAGTAATTTCAACGTCATGAGGATGGTTTTCTTTGACACCGGATTGTGACACGCGTATAAATTCTCCTTTATCGTAGAGCTCTTCGACTGTAGCAGCGCCAACATAGCCCATGCCGGCACGAAGGCCACCAACTAACTGAAAGATGGTGCTGACAAGTGGTCCACGATAAGGAATTCGTCCTTCAATTCCTTCGGGCACTAGCTTCTGTTCAAGGTCAAACTCCTCGACATTATCTTGGAAGTAACGATCACGACTACCGCGCTTCATAGCGCCAAGACTGCCCATACCACGATACGACTTGTAGGCGCGTCCTTGGTAGATTGTGCGTTCACCTGGTGCTTCATCAGTTCCAGCTAATAATCCGCCAAGCATAACGCTTGATGCGCCGGCTGCGAGAGCTTTGACGATATCGCCACTGTACTTGATACCACCATCAGCTATAACAGGGATATCTTTGGGCCGAGCAGCTTTAATAACATTGGCAATAGCCGTTAGCTGAGGTACACCGATTCCAGCGATAATTCGTGTAGTGCAAATGCTACCTGGTCCGATGCCTACTTTGAGTCCATTGACACCAGCTGCTATTAAAGCTTCAGCAGCTTCTGCTGTAGCGATGTTACCGGCAATTAATTCAAGTTTAGGGTATTTTTTACGAACATCAGCCACGATGTCTATAACTTTTTGGCTGTGACCGTGTGCTGTATCGACTATAACTGCGTCGATGTCGGCTTCGACTAGCGCCGCAATCCGCTCAAAGGTATCACTACCAGTACCAACGGCGGCCGCGACACGTAAACGCCCTTCATCATCCTGATTGGCGTTCGGAAATTGCTGTCGCTTTTGAATGTCCTTGAAAGTTATTAATCCGGTTAGCTTGCCAGCATTATCAACGACAGGTAGTTTCTCTATGCGGTGTTGGTGCATCTGTTTGAGCGCATCGTGGTTATTGACGGGTTCGCTGATGGTGAAGAGCTTTGTTGTCATGATTTCGCCAAGTTTAGTTTGCATGTTTTTCACAAAACGCATATCACGGTTAGTAACTATACCTTCGAGTTTACCGTCTTTATCAACGATTGGGATACCAGTAATATTGTTTTCATTAGTGATGCGACGAGCGTAGGATATGCTTTGGTCTGATCTAGCAGTGATAGGGTCGCGGATGATAGTTGATTGTGCTCGTTTTACTTTTACCACTTCGGCGGCTTGTTCGGTTGGCATAAGTGAGCGATGGAGTACTCCGATTCCGCCAGCTCGTGCCATAGTGATAGCTGTATCAGCCTCAGTTACCGTGTCCATAGCCGCACTTATGATTGGTGTCGGCAAATCGATATGTTGGCTAAAACGTCCAGCTATGTTGACTTCGCTAGGCAGAACGTTACTCGCTCCAGGTAAGAGCAAGACGTCATCAAATGTAATTCCTAAAGAGATTGTTTTGTGTACCATAGATAGATTTTATAGAGGAATCTATCAAAAGTCAAAAATCATAAATATCGATGAGCGAGAAATTCTTTTTAGATACTTGAGGTTCAAAGGATACACCGACTTTGTTTTGTAATGCCGAAATGATGTATATTGATAGATAGAATAATTGATGGAGGAAGTCATGGTTACAAATCAGAAGAAAAAGAGAACAGTGCTGCTTGTACTGTTTGCGGTGATTCTGATTAACCTAGGTTTTGGCCTCAACGCTTCGGCAGTTACGGTTCGCGAAAACAATGATGAATATCGAGTTAGCGAAACACAGACAATTAATGATGATATATTCGTAAAATCAAATAGAGTTGTGATTGAAGGAGTTGTTAACGGCGATGTCTATGTAGCTGGTAGTGATATCAGTATTCGTGGCGTTGTTAATGGCGATGTTTTTGCGGCTGGCAGCAGTATCGAAGTTACTGGAACTATTCGTGACGATCTTTATGCCGCTGGCCAAACAATCTCGCTCAATAAAGCTGAGATTGGTGATAGTTTCATTGGCTTTGGCGCTAACGTTAAAACGACTGACGATACGGCAATTGGCGGGAGTGTGATTGCGGGTAGTAGTATGTTGACCTTGTCTGGCGATATTGGACGCGGTGTCATGGCCGGTAGCGACAATGTCTTATTGAACGCTCGTGTTGGTCAAAATAGCATTATTAGTACTAGTTCGTTGACGATTGGAGAAAAAGCGAAAATCAATCGAGATATTGACTTATATTCTGAGAAAAAAGCTAAGCGAGAAACAGGCAGTCAAGTAGTAGGCAAGATTAATCTCAAGCAACATGAAGAGAAAGATGATGCACCGTATCTTGCTGGTTTTGTTGCGAAACTCATGGCTGCAGTTTTCCTTTTCACCACTAGCCTGATTATCGGTCTTGCAGCAATCTATGTATTCCGTCAAAGTGCAGAGCGAGTGATTAATATCAAGTCAAAAGATTATGGTCAAACATTTATCTGGGGAATCATCATTGCGCTAATCGGTATACCAATTAGTTTTCTGTTGATGTTAAGCTTGATCGGATTTCCACTTGGTATTATTGCATTAGTACTCTGGTTACTGGCAATCTTTACGGCCAAAATCCCGGGCTCGTACTTACTAGGACGATACTTACTACAAAAACGATCAGCCAATCGAAGCGATGCCAAACTTGTTGTATCACCATTGATCGCCTTAGCGCTTGGTTTAAGTATCTACTACATAGTTGGGCTGATTCCATTCGTTGGTGGCCTTGTTACAACTATAATCAGCATACTTGGACTTGGTGTGTTCGCAATGATTTATCCGCACAGAAGAGTTAAACGAACTCCTACTAAAGCTACAGATAAAAAAGTGAAAGCAGATAGTAAATAATGAAGATAACAAAATATGTTCATTCATGTTTACTGGTTGAAGATGAAGGTAAAGCTGTATTTATCGACCCAGGTAAGTGGAGCATGGAATCAGCTATAGCTGATTTAGCAAACTGGCCACGTATTGATTACGTTTTGGTTACGCATGAGCATCCAGACCATATGGATATCAATTTTATTGATACTATCCGTGACTATAATCCAGAGTGCTTGATTATTTCTAACAAGACGGTGACTGATAAACTAGATGCACGTGGCATGCATGCATCGATTTCTACTCCCAGTGAGATAAATATGGCGACAACCGCTCATGCACCAATGTGGACTGGACAACCAGCACCACCTGAGAACAGTTTGTTCACTCTTTGGAACAAACTAACGCACGTAGGTGACAGCTTTCAGATGATTAGGCCAGCTCCGATAGTGGCTATGCCAATTGTTTCTCCGTGGGGATCATTTGCTGGTGCTATGGAGCTGTTACTGCAAATGCAGCCACAAGCTGTCATTCCGATCCATGACTGGCATTTATCTGATGAAGGTAAAGTTTGGTATTACGAATTAGCTGAGAAAACACTTTCTCAAGCGGGAATCCAGTTCTTCCCAATCGGTGACTCTCAACCAATTGAGATTAATATCTAAAAACTTTTTTATTAATCATCCGTGAACTATTTTTTGGTGTTTGGCATTGGTCTAATACTGGCAACGCTAAAGTAAGGCATTTTTATCTTGTGTTCTCTAAATGCATCGTTAAGTCTTAGTCGCAACTCACCGCTTACTGACCATTGTTTGAGGGGCTCGGTTTTGCCAACGATCTTTATAACAACAGATCGTTCAGAGAAACGATCAACTCGCAAGAATCGAGGCGTTTCGATAATGTGTTTTTTCCACTCTTTGTCCTCCGCTAACTGTGCTCCAACCTCGTTGACAACCTTTTGTACAAGTTTCAAGTCTGAATCATAGGCTACATCGATATCGAGGTTAATGCCAGCAAAGTCTTTGCTTTTATTACCTGCAACTTGAATTATTCCGTTAGGCACATGAAATAGTTGACCATCAAGATCACGAAGCTCTGTTAAACGGAGGCTAATGTCTTCGACTGTACCTGAAATCTGAACACTACCCGTGTTGAGTGTAACTACATCTCCAACTCGATATTGATTTTCAGTAATAATAAAAATACCTGATATAACATCTCTGATTAACCACTGACCACCAAAGCCGAGTGCAACACCAAGCACACCTGCACTAGCGAGTAGCGGCTGGATATTGATTTCAAGAATAGACAGAATCATGGTGAATGCAATTGCGTAGATAACAACGCCTAGTGATGCGTAGACGATATCTCTTAATGTTTCTTCACGGCGCATTCTTTCACCATCGTTACTAAATTTTTCAGCTTTCATCAAACTTTTAATGAAACGCTTGATGGGTAGTTTACTATTTCGCCTAACAAATACCGCCACAAAAGATATAATTAGGATGTGAAATCCTTCATTTAGTAGCCATTGTGTTAATGTTTTATACATTGGTTTTAGTATAGCAATAAATCGAATCTTTCGTCAGTTGCTATACTAAAGCCATGAGTCATGATGATCTAACTGAAGCAATCAATGCCTTGAAAGACAATAAGTTGGTGGTCACACCGACTGATACTATTTATGGAATATTGGCACGAGCCTCTTCGGAAAGCGCTGTTGAGGAGGTTTACAAAGTCCGTAAAAGACAAAGTAATAAGCCATGTATTATTCTGGTATCTGACGTTTTGCAGCTCAAAGCATTTGGCGTGAAAGAAGATAAGTTGATGCAGGCGAGCACCTATTGGCCTGGACCAGTGAGCTTGATATTACCGGTAGAGAGTGTAGATAATTACCTAACTAGAGGAAAAGCTAGTTTAGCTTTTCGTTTGCCTGATTATAAATTTTTACAAAAAATTATTGAGCAAACCGGCCCGCTTATTGCACCAAGTGCAAATATCGCTGGTGAGCCTCCTGTTGAAACAATTGACGAAGCAAAACAGATTTTTGGAGATTTAATTAATTTATATGTTGATGGAGGAATCATACGTGGTGAAGCATCACGTTTGCTATCATTAGAGCATGAGCAACCACGCCGATTACGTTGATAGATGTTCTCCGCCCAAGCTAACACGTCTTGATGATATTTTGCCTGATGAACCATTGTTATTGATGGGCGCTGGTCCCGTACCACTACCTAATGAAGTTTCTCGCGCAAATAGCGTTGTCATTAATCACCTTGGTAAAGATATGAATAAGGTAATTGCTGGCCTACAAGAGATGGCGCGCTACTCATTCCAGACTAGGAGTCAATATATAATTGGTGTTGGTGGTCCGAGTAGCGCTGCTATGGAAATGGCTGTTTCTAATCTCGCTTGGCCGGGCCGTAGGGTTTTAAGTCTTGTTAATAAGCATGGTGTCTTCGGTCCTCGACTGGAAGAAATGGCTCGGCGGACAGGTGCCGATGTTGACGTATTATCAACTGAAGATATAGAAACAATTTCACCGAAGATGGTTGAGAAAAAATTACAGACGAATAAGTACGACGTCGTAACGATAGTACAAGGTGAGACTAGTAGTGGTGTTCATAATATTTTCTTACCCGAAATAGCGAAGCTTGTTAAAGATCATGGTGCATTGTTTATCGTTGATGCAGTCTGTACTCTGACGACTATGCCCTTTCTAATGGATGAATGGGGGATTGATGCAGTCATCACAGGCGGACAGAAAGGTCTCTCAAGTATTCCAGGCGTAAGTTTGCTCGCTCTCAGCGATAAAGCATGGGAGACTATCGAAAAGCGCAAACATCCATTAGCGCAGTGGACACTAGATGCGAAGCTAGCTTGGCAGTTTTGGGGCCATCAAAAATATCATTACACCGCACCAGTCCCAGGAGTTTTGGCAATGTATGAAGCACTGCGCTTAGTGAGCAAAGAGACACTTGAAGCTCGCATGAAACGTCATCTCGCTAGCTCGCTTGCAATGCAAGCCGGCATTAGAGCTATGGGTCTGGAGCTATACGTACCTGAGAGACAGAGACTGGCGAGTGTTATTTCAATCAAAGTTCCTGATGGTGTTGATGCGGTTTTTTGGCAGCGTTATATGGTCGAGCACTACGGTGTTGAGATTTCTGGATCGTTTGGCCTGCCGGTTCTAAGAGTTGGGCAAATGGGTGAGCAGTGTCGAGCGCATTGCCTTTTCCGTACGTTGTATGCGCTCGGTATGGCTGCTCAGCAGGTGCGTATTTCGGTTGATGTGGCCAATGGTATGGCAGAGCTTGAACGACAACTCGAAGCAGCAGAAGGGGTTGTGCTTTGAATTTTCAATTATTTGGCGCCCACGGTGATGTGTGGACGATTACAAAACCTCAAGTCATGGCTATTATTAATGCTACGCCTGATTCGTTCAGCGATGCCGAGGTAGAATTAACAGAAGATTATATTGGACAGATTATTGATCAGGGTGCAGACAGCTTTGATGTAGGCGGTGAGTCAACACGACCAGGAGGGCATGATGAAGTCTCAACTATTGAGGAGTCAAAGCGCATAGTGCCGGTTATAAGGATGCTTAAAAAATTAGCGCCACGTATCCCCATAAGCGTAGATACAAAGAAGGCTCTGGTTGCACAAAATGCCCTAGACGCTGGTGCAGATTTTATTAATGATATTTCTAGTTTAGGCGATTCTGATATGGCTGATGTAGTAAATAAATACGGTTGTTCGATTATTTTGATGCGCCAAAAACCGTTGCAGAAAAGTAGATTGCTTGATAGTTTGCATGAGGAATTTCAGCGGATTACTAACCACGCAATCAAAGCAGGGATTGACGAGCATAGGTTGATTCTCGACCCTGGACTCGGCTTTGGTGATGTCGAACAAGAAGATTATAGCTTACTTCCAGGAGCTGACATTGATACGAATATGCAACTATGCATGGAGTCATCGCAGCAGACCAAACTACCAGTTTTAATTGGCGCTAGTCGCAAACGCTTTATCGGCGAGCTGACAAATCAACCGACAAAATACCGTGACACTGCCTCAGCAATAATTGCTGCCCAGTCGATAGAAAAAGGTGCCTCATTTGTGCGTGTCCACGATGTCGCTGCTACTCGACAGGCAATCTCTGTTCTGTCATACTCTAACCATTAAATATAATGTGAGGGGTTGAAGTATGAAAAAACAGATGACTGGTTTCCTTGATTTTATCAGAGAACAAGGTGTTGTCGGTTTAGCAATTGGGTTGATTTTAGGTATTGCCGTTAAGGATGTAGTCAGCGGTCTAGTTGATGGTTTGATTAATCCTCTAATTGGTTTAGTTTTACCAAATGCCGACAATCTTGCAAAAGCAAGTTTTACAATTGGTAAATCAGATTTTGTTTGGGGAAAGTTCGCAAGTCCACTACTTGATTTACTGATAGTCGCTGCAGTGATATACTTCATCGTCAAGGGCATTGGTCTTGATAAATTAGATAAAGAAAAGGAATAAATAACATGAATCAACAATTTTCAAAAGCACAGGTTTGGCAGATTATAGGAGCAACTACAATCTCTGCAGGTATCTATAAGATCATAGAAATGGCAGTACAGGCATATGTAGTTGTTCAATCTCAGCTCGAACAGTATGATCAGCTGAAAGAGCAACTTGGCAAAGAAGCCGAAAAACCGCAAATTAATGAAATTCTTGTACAGTCAAAGATTTATTATTTGTTGGGAGCCGCACTGGTTACAATTCTTATTGGACTTATAATTTTGGTTATCATAAAGCGAAACAGCGATAAGAATACTGGGGTTAAAAAAGTCACAACTTCGGCTGTAGCTGAAAAAAAAGTTGAAACTATAACTACAGTGGCTAAGAAGTCAGCAGCAAAAAAAACTGCTACTAAGAAGCCAGCAGTAAAGAAAACTACAACTAAAAAAACTACTAAGAAATAGTTTTAGGCTAAAGAATGACGCTTGATGACTATCAACAAGCAAGTGCCAGCACTATCGTCGAAAGCGACGATAGTGCACTTTTTTTAGCTCGCATGACTCTCGGCTTAGTCGGTGAATCAGGAGAAGTAGCCGAGAAAGTAAAGAAAATTCTACGTGATGATAACGGTCAGCTCACTAACGAAACAAAATCAGCTATAGCTGCCGAACTTGGAGACGTACTCTGGTATCTGGCGCGTCTTGCGGAGCTAACTGACGTTAGCCTTGATAAAGTTGCTCAAGAAAACTTAAGTAAACTCACGTCACGGCAAAAACGCAATAAAATTTCTGGCTCCGGCGATAACCGTTAAAGTAAATTAGTACGTATAGTCGTCAGGCTAACTTCTTCAAGAAACGACTCAGCACTTTCATCACTAGGTCTCTTCTTAACATCGCTTAATTTATTAGTCTCATACCTACCAGCAGTGATGAGCTCGGCTTTTCGTTTATTTAATGTCTGAATTTATTTGCTAAGTTATATAAAAAAAATGTAAAATATGCAAATGGGACATCGACGACGAAAGTTATATAAATATACAAAGTTTCAACAATCGAACAATTGTTATGATAGTAATAGTTGGTGTGAGTTCAAGTTTCCAGATAAGCCACTGATCGTCGAAATGGGTGCTGGTAGTGCCGAGTTTTCACTCGAATACGCAAGAAATTTCCCAGATTACCAAATCGTGGCAATTGACAAAAAGCGCGATCGACTTTGGCAGGGAGCGCGACAAGCTAGTGAGGAAAAGCTCGAAAACATTTGTTTTTTGAATGCCAGCGCCGAAGTTATAAGTGCACATTTTCCGAGTAACAGTATCGCTCAATTTTGGATGACGTTTCCTGACCCATATTTTAAAAAAAACCAGGTCAAACGACGCATGACTAACAAGAATTTTCTGGATGGTTATAAAGCAGTTTTAGCACCAAGAGCCCAGTTTTTTCTTAAAACCGACAACTCGATGTTGCTAGCTAGTGGTGCTGAGTCGGTCGGAAATCATCCTGATTTTGAAATTGTTGCACTTGAAACTGATCTTCCCGAAGTTGGCGAAGGTCCAATTTTCTACCAGACTAAGTATGAGCGATTGTGGCGCGATGCCGGTCTGCCGATTGGTATCCTAGCGGCTGAGCGAAGGTAATGGTACTATGAAACTATGATTGAAACATTATTAGCTGCAGCACTTGTTATATTTATTTATTTCAATGCACTATACATTTTTGCTCAGATAAAAAAAGATAACTCGATTGTCGATATTGGTTGGGGCTTTGGCTTTGTGCTAATAGCTTGGTCAATGTTGCTACTCTCAAACAACTGGCAGACTCGTTCGTTGCTTGTTGTTGGCTTAGTGAGTGCATGGGGAGTGCGTTTATTAGCACACATCTACAGCCGAAACAGCAAAAGTGGTGAAGATTGGCGCTATGCTCAGTGGCGCAAAGACTGGGGCAGGTGGGTGTACATTCGTGCATATTTCCAGATTTTTATGTTACAAGCCGTAATGATGTTTATTATTAGCTTACCGGTAATTCATGCCGTAACAACTATGCAGTCTAATGACAGTGCTTGGAGCTGGTTAATTCTGCCAGGTGTTCTAATCTGGATTTTCGGTTTCTTTATGGAGGCTATTGCCGATTACCATTTAAAAATGCATTTAAGGTATGGAAAAAAAGGGTTACTGACTCAGGGTGTTTGGGCGTTCTCGCGTCATCCAAATTACTTCGGAGAAGCTATGCAGTGGTGGGGAATTGGTTTGATTTCGTTAGCTTCAATGGAGACGCTTGGTTGGAATTTCCCAGGTTGTGGCTTATGGGTGCTACTTGGACCAATAACAATTACGCTGTTGCTCCGTTATGTCTCGGGTGTGCCGATTCTTGAAAAGAAATACGAAAACCGTAAAGAGTTTAAAGAGTATGCTAAGAAAACACCAATTTTCTTTCCGTGGTTCCCAAAAAAATAGCTAAGCTTAAAAGAGATTCTCACGCAAGAAGGCATCGAGCGTTCCCGCCGAAAAGCATAGTACAAGCTTACCTTTTGTCCGCTCTTGATTGATAATGTCTACGAGGCTCTCGTCAAAGCTAGCTGGCTCAGCTAGCTCATGGTTGTCGAGTGATTCTATAAGTTCACTTTGGCTGAGGGGTGTCTGGTTGGAGCGACCAACTGGTTCGTAAGTAGGCAGCCAGTAGATTTTATTAGCTTCTTTAAAGGCGTCAGCGTATTGGTCTCTGATTTCGCGCTGTCGTCTGTCTTGGTGTGGCTGGTATACTACCACTATATCTTCA
Organism: uncultured Candidatus Saccharibacteria bacterium; assembly: GCA_964622235.1. Lineage (GTDB taxonomy): Bacteria > Patescibacteriota > Saccharimonadia > Saccharimonadales > JAGPDM01 > CAZUNB01. Next base: position 14,199 of record CAZUNB010000002.1, read on the forward strand.
GAAATTTCTCGAGCAAGCTGTAAGGTAGCAGCAATTTCAATCGGATGATGCGCATAGTCGGAGTAGAGGTTATTGGCCAGTTTTTCAAACCTTCTGGCGGTCCCTGGAAAATTGTTGATAGCCGAAATTAACCCGTCGGTGTCGTTAGATAGGCCTGCTTGTGTGAATGCAGTAATAGCGAGCACGGCATTTTTCCGGCTGTGAATGCCAGGCAATGTGATTTTGTCGAGTAACGAGTCGTTAGGATAGACAGCCTGAGTCTTCTGAATATTTTCAACCTGCGGACTAGAAACGGTCATTTGGCTTTGTTCAGCAAACTGCACGAAAGCCTGGTGGTAATCTTCGATTGTTGGGTAGATGTCTGGGTGGTCGTAATCAAGGCTAGGGATTACAGCGATTTCAGGGTGAAACTGCAGCATATTTCGATCATATTCATCAGCTTCATAAATAAACCAGCGAGATCTTGCTGCTAATATGGCGTTTGGGCCCCAAGAAATATTGGTACCGATCAAGTAACTGATAGGAATATCTAATTGCTTTGCTAACCAAATCAACATACCAGTCGTTGTAGTTTTACCGTGCGTACCACTGACGGCGATAAGCTTTTGGTTGTGTTTTTTTAGGATATGCAATAAAAATTCGGCACGTTTACTAATTCGTAATCCAATTTTAGTCGCTAATAGTAGTTCTGGGTGATTTTTTGGTAGCGCCGAAGTTTGCACTAACCACGTTGGAGGATTAACTGCCTTTAGTTTTTCATTAAGAAATGTATGATCCGGCAAGCCGATGTTTATTTGCGCACCGCGGGCAATTAGCTCATCAATAAACCAGCTATGTGTGATATCACTTCCGCTTACTTGATAACCACTGTCCAGTGCTAGAAGTGCCAGTGGACCTATTCCCGCACCACCAATTCCCGAAAAATATACATGCATATCCTTTAGTATCAAGTATCAAGTATCAAGTATCAAGCTTAATAATGGTATGATAGACATAAGCAATTTGGAATTCATATGAAACATATAAAATCATGGCATTTATTTATCATTTGCATATTAACTGCGGCAATTGGAATTCATGCTGTACGTCAAAATAATATCAGAATGGCATTGTTGCGTGAAGATGTTTTCATGGCTGATAAGCAGAACCAACCAATCGATGAACCATTGAATATGCTTCGTGCCTACATTACTAGGCACATGGGGACAAGTACGGAAGTTCCTTTGAAATACAGCTATGAACGAGCTACTAAAAAAGCACTCGAAACTACTATCGATGTTGATGGAAAACCATCAGATATTTTTGCAGATTTGCCCGCTTCGTGCGCTAGTGGTGGTTTCATCGATTCAACAAAACCGTGTGTGCAAGATCATATAAATCAAAAACTTGCCGAACTTGGCACGAAACAAGTTTCCTTAACGCAAATTCCTGACAAGAAGCTGTTTAATTACTCCTTCAGCGCACCAATCATTAGTTACGATTTGGCTGGCATGAGTTTAGTAATTGCTGCACTGAGTGGAATCAGCGGACTGTGCCTTGTCATATGGCTATTTTTCCGAGCAGAATTAGCTTACTACAAAGGTGATATCGACGGTCTCTAAAATTTATTAAACAATACTAATAATAGTTAGATTAAAAGCTCACTATTGGCTTAGACCATCGTTGATTTTTTGTGCGTCTCCAGTGTTTGGACTCTGAGTATTATCTGTTCCCATATCTGTTGGACTAGGCTTTTGGCCGTTACTAGAGGCAGGCTTGCTAGTTTCAGGTGATTCGACTTTGCCTTCAGTTTTTGTTGGCTGCTCACTAGTAGGGAGTTCAGCTCCGTTGGTTTTCTCTTGAAGATTTGACTTAGTTGTATTCTTGTAGTTGCTAATCAATTTACCGAGAGTACTGTCATCAGGAATCGCTTGCCAGTAAACGACATCACTGGTGTCTAGGTAAAGTGTGTCTTCTACTCCATACTCACCGTCGGATGGCTTCACCACAACTGGTTGATTGTCTGCTAATGATACTTGATAAGTTTCATTCAATAGGAAAAATTCATCGTTAATCCTGGTCAATTTACCAGCGAATGTCTGATTATTCTCAAGCGTAACTAAGTAGACCTTATCGACGTCATACTGTAACCCACTACCTTTGTTACTTAAACTGTCTGCCAACTGAAAACTCATAGCAGTGATAAAAATAAGACTCGAAATAATCAATAGGATTACAAGTATCTTGCTAGCTCCACTCGGTTCTCCAAATCGTGGCGTTGACGCAACTTTTTCTGGTCTACTACTAGGTGTATTATTTGGCGAAAAACTGGATACTCTTGGTTGTTCTTTCGATTTCTCCTCATTACGTGACGGTGTCAATCCACCAAGTCCACCAGTATTATTATCAAGCCCATTCGTATTTTTTTGAAATTCCATTTTGTTCTCCCACTTGTTAGTACTTATGGTTTTAGTGTAGCAATTCAAAGTGGCTTCGTCTAGAAATACCTTTATTTTTTTATGCTCAATCTGGTGCGGTCTGCGCCACACCTGTTGACAAGAATTAAACCAACGGGTAAGGTAAAGATACTAACAGATAAGGAGGGGAGTTAAATGGCTTACTCACATACAAATTCAAAGGGTGTAACGTATTACTTACACAGTAAAGACGTAACACTACGTGGTGGAAAACAACAAACAATTTATTTCTTTGCCAAGGACGTTCGTCCTGACGATGCCGTCGAGGAGCTTCCTAGCGACCGACAAGTTGCTGAGAATCCACGAAATGGTTTCTTAACTCTTAAGAAAAAAGCCTAGTTACACAAAGCTTTTTAAGCATTGTAGACCCTTATGGAGACATAGGGGTCTTTTGCTATAATGAGCTCAATGAGCCATCAATAGTAATGAAGAAATTTTGATAATCGATAAGCTAGATCAGGTGGTTGGTTCAGGTTTAAGGTCTCAGACGTTGTGCACAGAAAACTGGACAAGAACTGGCAGTGTGTTGGTTGTAAATGACGGGCGAGTGCTCTGTCATAAGCAATCATCAGAAGTAGATACCAATCCATCAATGTGGACAACTACGTTTGGTGGTCACGCAGTACCAGCAAAACTTCGGTAGAAACAGCGATTAAAGAGCTTAGCGAAGAGTCTGGTATATAATCCGAGCCGGAGCAACTAGAATTAGTAGTGGTTTATCCTCATCGAAGTGCAAATAAAATAAAATGGATTTTCAGTCTTGAAGTTGATAGCCAGGATATTGAGCTGAATCTTGAGCAAGAAGAGGCCGAAGAAACTAAATGGGTCAAAATTGAGCGACTTGAACAGATATATAAAAATGATGATAAAGGATGGACGAACAAAGGATTTGAGCTGATTGTATTTGATTTGTTGAAAGAATTTACGAGTGCACGTATCGATAACAGATAGAAAATCTGCTAAAATTCTATAATGAAACACGAAACACTATTAATCCTTGATTTTGGTAGTCAATATACCCAGCTGATTGCGCGTCGGGTACGTGAGCTCGGAGTGTATGCAGAAATCGTACCTTATTCGATGCCAATTGACGAAATCACAGCCAAAAATCCAAAAGCAATTATTTTAAGTGGCGGTCCCGGAAGTGTTCATGCTGATGAAACACCGTTTGCCCCAGAGCCAGATCTTTATGATATCGATGTACCAATTCTCGGAATTTGTTATGGATTTCAGCTGTTAGCTACTCATTATGGGGGCCAGGTGGATAGAGGAGATAAACGTGAATACGGCCGAGCTCAGATCTCAACCAAAGACTCAACCCTTTTTAAGAATTTTAATAATAAAACAGTCTGGATGAGCCATTTTGATAAAGTTTCGAAACTTCCAGATAGCTTCAAGTTGCTAGCCGAAACCGATACGGCAATTGCCGCTGGTGCTGACGAAGCAAGAGCACGTTATGGTATTCAGTTCCATCCTGAAGTTGCTCACACAGAGTCTGGTTCGCAACTATTTCATAACTTTTTGTTTAAGGTTGCTGATTTCTCTGCTGACTGGAGCATGGATAGCTTTATCTCTGAATCTATAGCGATAATCCAGAGTAAAGTTGGTACCAAAAAAGTAATTAGTGCTCTGAGTGGTGGTGTCGATTCCTCAGTTGCTAGTAGTCTTGTCGCTCAAGCGATTGGTGATCAGCAAACATGTATTTTTGTTGACACTGGCTTGCTACGCAAAGACGAAGGTGAAGAGGTTATGCAGGCTTATGAGGCAGTTGATGGATTAAATGTTATTCATGTTGATGCTAGTGAACGGTTTCTTTCAAAGCTTGCTGGCGTAAGTGATCCAGAAAAGAAACGAAAAATTATTGGCAACGAGTTTATTGAGGTATTTTCTGAACAAGCTAAGAGACTCGGTAATGTTGACTATCTCGTACAGGGAACGCTCTATCCTGATGTAATTGAGTCCGTTAGCGTCAACGGTCCAAGTGCCGTGATAAAAAGCCACCACAACGTTGGTGGATTGCCTGAAACGATGGATCTTGATCTTTTGGAGCCTTTGCGAGAACTCTTTAAAGATGAGGTGCGGATTGTCGGTGCCGAGCTAGGGCTACCAGAGCACCTAGTCAAGCGTCATCCATTCCCAGGGCCTGGTCTTGCCGTTCGTATTCTTGGTGAGATTACTCGAGAACGAGTTAAGCTACTACAAGAAGCAGATAAGATTGTGATTGATGAAATTAAAGCAGCAGGTTTGTATGATGAAATCTGGCAAGCATTCTCGGTACTTCTTCCAGTCAACGCTGTCGGTGTTATGGGTGACGAGAGAACTTATGAGGCTGTTCTGGCCATTCGTGCCGTCACAAGTGTCGATGGCATGACAGCTGACTGGTATGAGTTCCCTCATGAAGTCTTGCAGTCGATTTCCAGCAAAGTTGTCAATCAAGTAAGAGGGATAAATCGTGTAGTATATGATGTCACTAGTAAACCGCCTGGAACTATCGAATGGGAGTGAGTCGCTCTAAGCCATTATCTTTTGGCTCCTTCAGAGTAGGATTCAGGGGCTGTCTAGACACTGAATGGTTCGAATTATAAATAGTTCTTGATGTGATGTTAGGGCAATAAGTGGAATTCACTAAAACGGCTAGATTCATCAGCTATCTATAGCGCTATAATTCTAGCAGATTGATGTTATCTCTTTACTGGTGGACTGCGCAAGTACTCCTCCAATAGTCAGGATAACCTTGGCACAGTAAACATCGCACAATAACTAGAATATTCAGGTAAAAATCTGTTTTGAATAAAGCTGAGAGTTTACATCTGTAAGCTTGCATTTATATAATAATTGTTTTGCTTAACTCTTGATTTAGTTTTCAGTGTTGCTATAGTTTAAGTGTTCACTTAAACATTATGAGTATTAGATTATGAATATTGAAATACAACAATCCAATATTTCTAAACCGTTTGCCCGTAAAGAGGCTACTTTATCCTCGCAAGAATTAGCGGACGAGAAACATAAAAAAATTGGTTTAACTGCGCGAGTTTTGGCTCAGGAACGAAAGCAGCAGAACAATCCGAATTACATGAAGAAACGAAATAAAAATAAAAAACTCTTTAGCTTTTATTCAGCTGAAGATAGTAAAAGCGAAGTACGTGCTGAGGTTAAAGAGGAAAAAAAGCAAACAGTTGTCGAGAAGATGTTGGATGAGGGCGCAATTGATTTTATGTTGGCAGATGCGATGAGAATGTATTCTATGATGAATAATACAGACCCTGAGGATCAATTAGGCTATAAGCCCTGGTGGTCACAAGCTTCCATTAAAGAAATGATTAAAATGGGAGATCTTACAACAGTTCGTCATATTTACGGTGTGGGTGGCTAAAGATCATCTGGTACAATAAATGGCTATGAATGCTTTTTGTATCCTAGCTCCAATGGACGATGTAACTGACGTGGCATTTCGTCGATTAATCTCTGAGACTTATCCACCCGATGAGATGTTTACTGAGTTTGTAAGCGTTGATGGGCTCCAGAGCGCAGGACGAGATAATACGAAGCACAAATTGCTCCCACAGCCAGGAACCGTTCCGCTAATCGCTCAGATTTGGGGGATTGATCCTGAAAATTATGAGAGAACAGCATCGGAACTAGCCGATAGCGGCGACTACGCAGGGATTGATATCAATATGGGTTGTCCGACCAATGTTGTTACTCGTAAAGGTGCGTGTAGCGCATTTATCAAAACGCCTGAAAAAGCTGCTGAAATTATTGCTGCAACCAAAGCTGGCGCTGGTAAAATACCAGTCAGCGTTAAAACCCGCCTTGGATGGAGCCAAATTGAGACTGAAGAGTGGTGTGGATTTCTGCTCAAACAAGAGATCAACCGCCTCATCATCCACGGACGAACTCGGAAAGAAATGAGCAAAGTTCCAACTCATTGGGATGAAATTGGTAAAGTTGTTGAGTTGCGCGATGAAATCGCTCCTGAAATCAAAATTATAGGAAATGGTGATATTGCTAATCGGTACGAGGCCGAGCAGACTCAAGAGAAATATAAACTTGATGGAGTCATGATTGGTCGTGGTATATTTGCTAATCCTGCTTGTTTTGCTCAGGATCATACGATTCTTTCGCAAAAGGAAAAGCTTATTATGTATCGTACTCATGTTCAGTATTTTTCAGAATATTTTGGGGAAACAAAGAACCCAGCTGGCTTGAAGAAATTTGCAAAAATGTACGTCCGAGATAGCGATGGAGCAAGTGAAGTTAGGCAAGAACTGATGAACACTAGTACTTTACAAGAACTCGAAACTATTATTTCGCAACATATTGCGTTATTATAAGTAACATGTCAGAAAAAGTGAGCGTTGGTCTAATCCAGCTAAATGAGCCGTCACGTCGATTGATTCATGACCTTGAAGACAAACCAGCCACAGCGATTAATCGTGGTGAGCGTGTGCATGTTACCGAAAATAATCAGCGTGCTTATGAGTTTTATGAACGATTTCGTAATGCTGTGCAGTATCGTGAGCAACATTTGTTTTTACGAAACGCTATTGAGCGGTTTCTAGTTCGAAATTGGCGTTTGCTTGGAAATACGAAAGATATCGGACAAAGTTTGATCTCCGAACTAGTCAAGACTCGCTATATCGACAACGATCACGTCAGCCAAGAGACCTTACAGCTTATTGACTCGTTACTATTTGATTACCAAAAGCTGCTTGATGGCATCTACGCGCAATCGGCACTCTCATCTGGGGTTGAGGATGAAATTATTGAGATTGCTAGTAGTGAAATCGATCGACTATTAGTTGATCGCTCACGCGAAGAAGCTTATGTGCACTTTGTTTTTCACCAGTTTTTACCACGACTTGATCCCTCATTCTACGAAGACCAGCCACAGCAACAGGTTCAGTTTGCGCTGTTTAGTTCAGTGCACCGGATGTTATTGCGCTCCGATGCTGCACGCATCCGTTACTACATGTTTTATAGTGTTTTCCCAAATTGGCGCACTGATATCGAGCAAACATCTGCAGGATATTTGGACTTTTCTGAAACCGCTAAGCAATCAATTCGGGGCAATATTGAGCGCTCTCTTTCAAGAGTCCTACGTCGTAAAATGGCACCCTATCGTCTTCTGCTTGATGTTTTGCAGGAGGATGTATCACCGTCAGCTACATTAACCAATTGGAATATTCTGGAAAGTCAGTTGATCCATGCTGCTAGCTTGGCATATCGTCGAATTTCTGCACGTACTCGTCGTACCATTGTTCGGGCTATTATCTTCATTATCATCACTAAACTCAGCTTA
>CAZUNB010000002.1:21966-24069 GCA_964622235.1 uncultured Candidatus Saccharibacteria bacterium
TACTCATAGAGCTTCCGTACGATCTCATTGTTCATGGCCAGATTGGTTGGCTGCCGTTAATTCTGAATATTCTATTTCCACCTCTATTTATGGTTTTGATTTCAGCTGGAATTAAAAAACCGAAAAAAGGCAATACTACAGCATTAATTCAGCAAATCTCCCAAGCACTTCAGGCTGCCCCAGAATCACAGAAACAAATTAAACCACGTGAAAATAAAAGTAATTACCTATTTGCTAGCCTGTATGGATTGATGTTCGTTGTCTCAATATTTTTGTTAGCAATGTGGTTGTTCCTGCTAGGATTTAATGTTGTCAGCGGTCTGTTGTTCTTCCTATTCTTTAGTACAGTCAGTTTTTTCGGTATGCGAATCACTGCCATGACAAGGGAGTATACTGTCGTACGAGAAAAGGTTGGAATCCTTAATGTCTTGTTCGATATTTTTTATACACCTTTTGTCAGAATAGGGCAGTGGCTAAGCGATTCGTATGCCCGGTTTAATGTCTTTACGATCCTACTCGATGTCTTGGTCGAATTGCCATTTAAGTCAATCCTGGCACTGTTTGATGATTGGGCAAAGTATTTACGCGAGAAGCAAGACGATTTACTCTAATGTAATCTGGCAGTGACTGCTGAAATCAGTTACAATATCATATAGTTTTTAACTTTAAAAACTATATTTCGGGGGTGTAGCTCAGTGGTTAGAGCAGTCGGCTCATAACTGATTGGTCGCTGGTTCGAACCCAGCCACCCCCACCAGATTTGAAATTATTATTTTCCTCAGTTAATAATTTATTCGTTCTGCAAGAATTTTCAGGTGCTCATGTCTTGACGCTTCACTTGCTTGCTGTGCATCTGCTGCCTTTTGGAGAGCATCAATTCGTTCTGCATCGGATGGTCCATACCTCAAACGAAGTTGAGCCAACACCATTCGACCTTTTTTAATATGCCTTTGCCATTCTACACCGTCACCAGGAGCCTTCACCGGGGTAAGGCTCTCTCCATCATTATCTGACCCAGCAACTGCTCCATTAGAATCTATTCCAGTACTAGACGTAGCTTCATCGAAGACACCTACATCGAACAGTCTATCTTGGTCTGGCACTTTTTTCATATGATTATTATATACTATATATGTAACAATTACAATTATTTTATACGCTCGTTTGAAGATTTTGACTATATTCACTTTGGTGAATTAAATATTAGTTATTAGTGTTATATTCCAAAAATCAATTATAATAAAATAATGCGTAAAATCCCTGTAACGATGGCTACTCAACATCCAGACAATTCCCGAGCACCATATTTTGGTAATTCACCATTTGTGTCGGCTAGTGAAGAGATTGAAGAGTGTTTTCGTTGCTTCTCAGAACTCGGTGTTCAAGAATACATGTGGGACTGGGAGGGGAAGTTTGTTGATGAGGCTGTCATTGATCGTATGTTTCAGGATTATTATGACTTTTTTAAAAAGCATCCGCTTGGAAAAGAATTATTCTTAACTTTCCGTATACCTAATATCTGGGAAGAACCATCACACCGTTTACCGCGCGCATTTATTAACCTTATTTCTGCTGAACATGCAGCAAGACAAATGAAGATGTCAGAAAAACCACTTTTCGAAGTTATACTGCCGATGACAAAAAGGGCTGATCAATTGATCTATCTTCAGAAAAAATTTAGTAAAATTATCAAAGCTAGTAATGATATGTTTGATGCTGAGTCGAGTTTTGATGTGTTGAATATCATCCCATTGTTTGAAGAGGTAGGTACGATGGCGGAAGCCGATGGAATCCTCGAAGAATATATCGGGTTTTTGCAAAAGGAGTTTAAGCATAAGCCAGAGTATCTGCGAGTCTTCTTGGCGCGTTCAGACCCTGCTATGGACGCGGGCTTGTTGCCGTGCATGTTGGCAGTAAAGTCGGCAATTTCGTCGTATCACGCCTTTGGCGAAAAACATGGAATCGCTATTCATCCATGGATTGGTGGTGGAAGTTTACCGTTTCGAGGAGGTATAAATCCCGAGAATATCGATGCTGTCCTCGAAGAATACAAAGGGCTAAGTTCTGTGACGGTACAGAGCGCTTTCCGCTACGACTACGACA
>CAZUNB010000002.1:24079-37636 GCA_964622235.1 uncultured Candidatus Saccharibacteria bacterium
GGACAAAGTAATTGGAGCAATCAAACGGCTCAACAATTAAATCCCTAAAATACAGAATAATTATCGGCGAATAACATCCATAGAGGCCAAGCGTATAAAAAGTTTCAACGAACAAGCAAAAAAGTTTTATCAGGCAAGCGTTGAATCAATTGCACCGTTGATTAACAGGATAGCATCAAAGATCCCTAGTCACCGTGAGCGTGTTCAACATGTTGGTCTCAGTGGTTACTTCCGCGGCATGGGTAAAGTAACGTTGCCTAGAGCGATAAAATTCACGGGTTCTCTCTACAGTATTGGAGTACCACCAGAATTTATTGGACTCGGGCGCGCCCTGCAACAGGCACAGAAAGATGGTATGTTAGAGTTAATAGACGATATTTATAAGAATCTTCGTCGAGATATTTTGCATGCTGGGCACTATCTAAATCGTGACAACCTAGAGCTTTTGATTGCTCAGAACCCTGATTGGGAACTGATCAAGAAGGACATAGCTTTAGCCGAAAAGATCCTTGGTATTAAAGTAGGTCCAGATAAAACCAACCATATGATTCATAAAAACCTGAGCTCGAATATCTACTATGGAATTATTTCTGAGGAAAACACTGATACTAAAGGTGATATTTTACGTGCTGCGAATATCAGGAAGTCTCTTGGCTAATATTTAGCGAACGATAGCTTTCGCACCAGCAAATTCGGCAGATGGTGACAGCATTTCTTCGATTCTAAGTAATTCGTTATATTTTGCAATCCGATCGGTCCGCGACATTGAACCGGTTTTAATTTGTCCGGTGTTCAATCCGACGGCGAGGTGAGCAATTGTAGTATCCTCTGTCTCTCCGCTACGGTGAGATATAATTGCCCGCCAGTTGTTAGCTTGAGCAAGCTTTACTGTCTCGATCGTCTCACTGAGTGTTCCAATTTGGTTTGGCTTAATCAGAATCGAATTAGCACAGTCTTGGTCGATTCCTTTTTGCAAAAGCTTAGTGTTAGTAACGAATAAGTCATCACCAACTAGTTGGCAGACATCACCTAACTGCGATTGCAGTAGCTTCCAGCCGTCCCAGTCTGATTCGTCTAGTCCGTCTTCAATCGAAATAATTGGATATGATCGAACGAGCTCTTGTAACCAATCAATCATTTCTTTACTCGAAAATTGCTTTTTTTCAGAATCTAGAATATATCTTTTAGAAGCTTCATCATACAGCTCACTTGCAGCCACATCTAGTGCGAGTGCTATCTCCATACCAAAATTGTAACCAGTTCTTTTGCAGGCTTGTTGAATCATCTCAATATTTTGCTTGGTTGTGGCATTTGGTAAAGCAAATCCTCCTTCATCACCAACGGTTGGGCTGTGACCTTTCTCAACGACAATTTTGCGTAAATTTTGAAAGACTTCAGCACACATTCTAATCGCTTCAGAGAAATTTGTGGCTCCTATTGGTACAATCATAATTTCTTGGATATCACTGCTGTTAACTGCATGCACACCACCGTTGAGAACATTCACCATTGGCATTGGCATTCGAACGGTTTTATTACCAGAAATTCCTGCGAGGTAAGCGAATAAGGCCCTCCCATCAGTGGCGGCACCTGCGTGAGCTGCAGCGAGTGAAACTGCTAGCATGGCATTAGCGCCAAGTCGTGACTTGTCTTTTGTGCCATCGAGCTTAACTAGAGCATCATCAATTGCTTTTTGGTCTGTAACTTCGATGCCAATCAAAGTATCGGTAATGTCACCATTTATACTTGTAATTACGTTCTGAACTGATTTACCACCAAACGATTCACTACCATCACGTCGCTCAACTGCTTCAAAGCTGCCAGTGCTAGCACCGCTCGGAACAGCAGCACGTCCACCGAAACCAGTATCAGTGACTATCTCTGCCTCAACGGTTGGGTTACCTCGAGAATCAAGGATCTGCCGAGCATGTATCTGAGAGATTTTGTGATTAGTCATCAGTGATATTTAGTATAGATACTTATTTGAATGTGTCGATACCAAGATCGAATTATTGCATATTTGTTTAGTAAAAAAGTCTAACCAGCAATTCTTTCTCAGTATAAAAAAAGGTATGATAGAGTGGTGATTGATATACTCAAAAATGTACTGGCAAGGGCATTTCAGGCTCAGGGAATTGGCTTCGTCTTACTATTTGTTGTTTCGGCTTTACTTGGCTGGAATACCATCCAAGCTGTTCAGAAAAATTATTCGTTTCAACAACGAGTTGATGAACTTAATCAAGAGATTGAACAATTAGCACTAGAGAATGAACAGCTTGGCTATGAGATTTCATACCTCAACACCGATACTTATCTCGAACAAGAGGCTAGAGAGAGTTTGAACCTAAAGAAGCCAGGAGAAAATGTATTAATAATACCTAAGCGCAGCCAACAACCATCAGAATCAGCGCCTAAAGAAACAAAAGGTAGAGTTGCGCAGACTGGCGCCAAAATTAAACAGAATCTCGAAGATTGGCGAAATTTCCTATTTAGTAATAACTTCTAAAATATTTAGCTATACTAAAGGTGTAATATAGCTAACGATTACAATTCTTACATTAATGAAATGTCACTTTGGCAATCTGGACACTGGATTACTGCTGTAAGCTACCGATTCTATACTCAACAAGTAAGTCATTAGCAAATGATGAATGAGGGCCTTCACCGCCTGAGCGATTGTTGAAAATCTTAGTTGCATCGATTCCGCAGCCTTGTAATATGTCGCTACCACCAGGATGTTGGTTTAAGTAGTCAGTTGGATTATAGACAGTCCCATTGATGGCCATCCAACAATCATCTTGATTATCGTGATTTTTGATTTCGCTAAGTGGTATAGTTTTATTAGCGTTTGTTGGACTACTTTCATTTTCATTCGACGACTGCTTCGGTGACTGGCTAGTAGTAGCCTGATTATTAGATGAGTTGCGGCTCCCAAAATAGAACGCGCCCCCACCAACTGCTAGTATGATTATGAAGACCAGTCCAAAGATATATGTTTTACGCATGTGGTAAGTATAAATAAGTTAATAAATATTAGCGAGGATGCTTTCGATGAATAAAATTTCAAAACAAATACTGTTAGGGCTGTGGTTGACTGGCTTGCTTGCGGTTGCTGGTTTATGGATGGCAACGTATTCATTCCGTTTCAGCGGAAGTCAATTTTCTGAAGTATTGATAGCTCTAGGTGCACTTAGTGGTTTTACGGCTAGCTACCTATTATTAACACAGCTATTTTTAATTGGTGGCGGAAATTTCATTGAGAGCAAATTTGGTTTAGACGATCTTTCTCGTGCGCATGGCAATAATGGCAAAGTTGCATTTTTTTTCATCTTCGCTCACATTGACTTGATGGTTTTTGGCTATCTTCTGCAGGGTGGTAGTCCAGTTACCAAATTCTTTTCGCAGTATCTTTCACTAGTTTTTTCTGAGACGTATTACCTGTTAGCTGGTGTGGCTTGGGTATCATTTTTGATTGTGATTGTTACTAGTATTGTTATGGTCCGCAAGAGATTGCCGTATGAATTATGGCATGGGATTCATTTTTTAGCATATCTTTCAATTTTACTACCTGCTTTTCACCAGATTCAAGCCGGCAACGCACTTGGGCGATTCGCTGTTTTTAAATTTGCTTGGATAGGACTTTATATTATTGCTTTTGGTAGTATCGTCTTATTTCGCTATATTTTGCCGTTAACAGTTTATAAAAAACATAATTTTCGCATTGATAAAATAGAAAAAGAGAATGGGGACATTAGCTCCATCTATATCACAGGTGATAATTTAGATAGCTTTAACTATGCTGCTGGGCAGTTTGCAATTTGGCATTTTTTTGAAAAAGGATTATGGTGGCAACCTCATCCATTCACGATTTCAAGCACTCCAGGTGATAAGCGTCTTCGTATCACTGTAAAAAATATTGGTAATGGTTCGGTGCGCATCCAGTCAGCCAAAACTGGCACAAAAGTTTTGATTCAAGGTCCATATGGTATATTTTCAAAACCAAACAGTATTAAAAAACGATTATTCATCGCTGGTGGTATCGGCATTACGCCAATAAACGCCATGTTGCAGGACAGAAGTAGTGTCGAAGACATCTTAGTCTATGGCGCTAGAACCGAAGAAGATTTAGTGCTGCTTGATGAACTGAAAAACACGAACGCCAAAGTCTTACCAGTTCTTAGCCAGCCGACTGGTGGTCGAAAAGGTGAATATATCTCTGGTGATTTGTTGAAAAAGTACGTCAGTGATTTAAAGAATCGTGAGATTTGGCTTTGTGGCCCATCGGACATGGTGGAGAAAGTTAAACGAGCATTGGTAGAGATTGGTGTAAGTTTAGAGCTAATACACACAGAGGAATTTCGTCTTGGTTAGGACTTTTGCTGATAAAAAGTCAATGAATTTTAGCGACTGAAAAATGTATTTGATCCCGATGAACAGCCGTCCTGCGAATTCTTTAAAGAGCGACCATGTATGTTGTTTAATTTCTCTTTAGTTGGCAATAAGATTATTGCGAACGTTTTTTAGTCATAAAGCTTTTTTCCTCTAGTTATATCTTTTAAACATACAACACAAGATGGTGCCTCCCATTTAGTCGTTGCTGAGCAACTCGAGCGAAGTTAGCTGCAAAATTGTTAGTAGTTTTCTTTATAAATACAGATTCAGAGGCTCAGTTACAACCAAGAATAATGATTTTTATATAATAGCATTGAAAAATTTTAAGCCATAGCGTGCAAGTGCAATTGAAATCACAGTTTTCATTGTGTTTTTATGCTACGATTAGCATTAGCAAGTTAAAAAGGAAAAAATATATGAAAAAGAAGATGAAAGAAAACCTAAAAGCAAATTACGCATGGGGATTAGTACGACTGTCGCTCGGATTTATATTCATGTGGGCATTTCTTGACAAGTATTTTGGACTTGGATTTTCAACTTGTCGTGATGAAGCTGGTGTAGTGGCGATTGCATGTGAGAAATCAGTAATTGCAGGGGGCTCACCAACAGAAGGATTTCTCAAGTTTGCTACTGATGGACCGTTGGCTGAATTCTATCAGTCTTTAGCGGGAAATTGGTTTATTGATGTGCTTTTCATGACGGCACTATTTGGACTTGGGATTGCATTGTTGTTTGGAATTGGTATGAGAATTGCTACAGTCAGTGGCGTATTATTGATGCTTATGATGTGGTCGTCAACACTATTGCCTGAAAACAATCCAATCATAGATGAGCACGTTGTTTATATTTTCGTATTGGTGGGACTGCTTTTAGTGAACAATCAGCAGCAGCTCGGCATAGGAAAATGGTGGTCGCAAACTAAGCTTGTAAAAAATTATCCTATTTTAAAGTAGCAATCCGGCTATAAGGAAAGGACTTTTGATGGGTAAGACAGATATTACATATCTAGCTTCGGCTATAAGTGGTGATATTGAAAATGATAATGCGACGCTTGAGAAATATTCGCATGATACTAGTTTATTTGAGATAAAGCCACAGGCAGTTGTTTATCCAAAAAATACTAAAGATATTGAGGCGATAGTAGATTGGGTAAATCTACACAAATCAGGTGATAACAGCCTTTCCATAACAGCCAGAAGTGGTGGAACCGATATGTCTGGTGGATCTATCAATGACTCATTAATAGTCGTTTTTGAAAAATATATGAATCATTTGGGCGATGTCGCCGGAAATACGATTACTTCGCAGCCAGGTGTGTGGTATCGTGATTTTGAAAAGGTAACACTTGAGAAGAATAAAATTATGCCAGCCTACCCAGCCTCGAAAGAGATCTGTGCAATCGGTGGTATGGTCGCAAATGATGCTGGCGGTGAAAAGTCATTGGTTTACGGAAAAGTTGAGAAATTTGTAACCAGCTTAAAGGCGGTCCTGCATGATGGTAAAGAATACAGCTTTAGAGCACTTAACGAACAAGAACTCAAAGAAAAACTCAGTCAAAACGATTTTGAAGGTAGTATTTATCGCTCAATGCATAAGTTACTTAATCAAAATTACGAAATCATACAAAACGCTAAGCCAAATGTTACTAAGAATTCGACCGGACATACGTTATGGGATATTTGGGATAAAGATGCTGGTACCTTCGACTTGGCACAACTGTTGGTTGGATCACAAGGTACACTCGGCTTAATAACTGAAGCAACCTTTCGACTTGTTGATGCTAAAAAGCACTCTGGCGTACTTGCGGGTTATGCCCGTAGTACTGATAATTTAGGCGAAATCATCGAAATTTTACGAAAGCATAATCCAACTGCGATTGAAGGTTTTGATGAGCATACCTTAAGGTTCGCCTTTCGTTTTTTCCTAAAATTTCGTCATAGTCTAGGTTGGTTAGGCTTGTTAAAACTTGCAATTAGTCTAATTCCTGATGCATTTATACTGCTTCGCGGTAAGCCAATTTTGATTTTTATGGCTAGTTTTGACGATGATGATCCAGAAGCTATAAAGCAAAAAGTTGAAAATCTGAAACAAGAGATTGACGCAAAGGGCTGGAATATAACTACAGAGAGGGCGGATTCAGAGAGCAGGGCAGAAAGATTTTGGATAATGCGCCGCGAAAGCTTTAACCTACTACGCAAAAATATCAAAGGGAACCTCCACACCGCACCGTTCATTGACGATATCTTGGTGCCACCAGAGCATCTACCAGATTTTTTGCCGAAGATTAAGGTTATTATGAAAAAATATAAATTTGTATATACGATTGCTGGACATCTCGGCGATGGAAATTTCCATATTATCCCTTTGATGGACTTATCGCTTGAATCCGAGCGAGCAAAAATAGAACCCTGCTTAATAGAAGTCATTGAGTTGGTCAAAGGGTACGATGGCGTCATCTCAGGAGAGCACAATGACGGTATGATTCGTGGCCCATTTTTGGAAAAAATGTATGGTCAGGAAATCTACAAATTATTTAAGCAAACTAAAGATATTTTTGATCCAAATAATATTTTTAATCCCCATAAGAAAACTGATGCCAATTGGGAATACTCAAAAGATCACATCAGGAGAAAGTTTTGAATCAGAAAAAAGTTGTGATTGTTGGTGCCGGATTTGCCGGCGTCTACGCTGCACTTAAACTAGCAAATGCCAAAGCTATAAAAGTTGTTTTGATATCGCCATCGAGCTATTTTGAATATCATGCAGCGCTATATCGATCAGCAACAGGAAGATCTCCGCTCGAAGTAGCGATCCCACTGGTGGATTTTTTTGCGTATGCTAAGAATATTGAAGTCGTTAAGGATCTGGCAATTGATATTGATGAGAATAGCCATAGCTTGAGTGGTCAGTCAGGCTCGAATTATCATTATGATGAGTTGATCCTTGCGCTTGGTAATAGTACGGCATTCTATGGCATCGAGGGACTCGAGAAGTACGCTTTAGGTGTTAAAACGGTCCAAGAAGCTTTGCGTTTGAAGCGGCACCTTCACGATCACCTAATTGGTCAATATAAGGAAGCAGCCTATGTGGTTGTTGGGGCTGGCGCTACTGGTGTTGAACTGTCAGCTGAGATGGTTTACTATCTGCAAAAAATTCGTAAAATGCATGGTCTGAAAAATATGAAATATTCAATTTATTTAGTCGAAGCCGGAAGCCGTGTTCTTGCCAGTTTGCCTGAAAAATTTTCACTGAAAGTTGAAAAACGTCTCAGCAAAATTGGCGTCAAACTGCTACTCAATACTGCGGTTAAATCAAAAACTGCCGAAGAGATTCAATTACATGATGAAAATATCACTACCCATACAGTTGTTTGGACAGCTGGTGCACAAAATAATCAATTCTTTGTTAAGCATAAGGAAATTTTTAGTTTTGGAAAACTTAAACGAGTCACGGTTAACAATCATTTAGAGGGATCTCCACATATCTATGTAGTTGGTGATGCTGCTGATACTGAGTTCAGCGGCATGGCTCAAACTGCTTTAAACCATGCCGGATTTATAGTCAAAAATATTTTGCGACAGCAGAAGGATAAACCACTATTAGATTTTCAGCCAAAAAAACCAATCTATGCTGTGCCAGTTGGAGCTCGTTGGGCAGCGGTTCTTTGGGGCAGAGTAATGATCTTCGGCAGACTCGGCTGGGCCCTGCGGCGTGCTGCTGATCTACATCTCTATTTGACTTTCTTGCCGCTGCGGAAAGCACTTATTGTTTGGAGGTACGGGTTTGCCAGAGAAGAGGTTTGTTCCGTCTGCAAACATTAGGATAACTAAAACCCACGCTATTTTGGCGCGGGATTTTGCTAACGTTTCGTTTTTTGGTTTTAGAGTACGAGGACGTTGTTGTCGTTGTTGTTTGAGTTTGTAGTGTTGCCACTATTTAGACTAAGCGCATTACCACTGTATCGACTGTCAGTGTTTCCCTGGTTACTGTTGTCGACGGTTGTGTTACCGCTGTTACTATTGTTAGTAGTCGTATTACCGTTGTCGCGTATAACAACATCAACATCAGTATTACCGCTATTTCGGCTGTCCGTTGTGGTGTTACCGCTGTCACGATTATCGGTTAGAGTGTTACCACTGAAACGACTATCGGTGTTGCCATTGTTTTTGATTACTACATCGGTGTTACCACTATTACGATTGTCAACGCTTGATGTGTAATACGAGTCGTTATCTTCGTTGATCTGAGTGACGTTTGACGGAACTACTCCAACGACAGTATAACGTTTGCCACCTGACGAGACGACATCACCGGCTTTGTAGGTAGAACCATCGCTAGCAGATTCATCTTTCTCTGGAACGCAGCCGTGTGGCGCGCTTGCGCCTTCTGAGACAACGAGTTGTGGTGTTCCGTTGTTGTTTTGTTGTTGAGCAGAAGCTTTCTGACTGTTGACGACAAGGCTGGTTGTCAGATAAACCACGGCAAGCGTGAAAGCTAAAATCACACCTGTGAATGCCATAAGTTGCTTAGGGGTTATATTAATCGCACTTGTTTGTTCAGTCATAAAGACCTCCAATTAATTAGTTTATGAGACCCCCAACCCGTCCTAAGTAGCAGAGTAGTCTCTTGGCTATAAAATTTGCAAGCATGAGCATTATATTTTTTAAAACATAAAAAGTTTGAAAGAAGTCAATATTATAAAAAAATCTTTAAGATTATTCTGTTCGAAGTGCTTCAATCGGATCAAGTTTTGATGCTTTTCGTGCAGGAAAGAGACCGGCGAAAACAGCTACAATAACTAGGGCACTAATCAAACCAATAATCTGTATAGTGTTAAATATCAGTAATTTCTGATCGCCGAGCTCTAATGTATCGGAGATAACAGGGTTAAGCACTGTTCCTGCAATCACCGCAATGATTGAGCCCAGTACACCTCCGAATAACCCAAGTAGTCCGGCTTCAACTAAAAACAGTAAATTTATGTTTCGTTTATGCATGCCGAGCGCTTTCATCAGTCCGATTTCTCGAGTTCGCTGCAACACACTGATATACATTGTGTTGATGACCCCAAAGATCGAAGCGATCACAGCTATCACTCCAAATACTGTCACAATACCTTGTAGAACCCCGATAACTTGTGTGATGATTTTCTGCGTGTCCATAACGCTTTGTGCGTTGTAGCCCTTGCTCTCAACCATTTGTTTTGCCTGCTCTAATTCTTTAGCATCTTGCCAGTTTTCGACTTTAACATAGGCACTGATATAACGTTCAAAACCATCGCTATTTTTCGTTTTAAAGTTATTCAATCGTCGCAGGTCATCACCATTAATATTGAGGTTTAGTGCCGTACCAGGTTGGACGAGATTTCCTGGGGTTTTTGTTACGGCGACTACTTTGTATTCTTCCTCGAGTACATTATCAGTATTTTTTATTTTATTAATATCTGAAGGATTCGTTTGCCGTAAAAGAGAACTAAGTTTATCTACTTGTTTAGCTTTATTCTCGACGGCTAGACGAACTTTCTTACCAACCGCATCTTCGGCGGAATCGAAGCCGAGCGGCTTGACAAAGCCTTCAGGCAAGATGATAGTGCGACTTTTTAAGGTGCCAGGTATAGATCCAGCTAGCAATTCTGGCTGTCGGTAGTTGCTGTATTCTTGGGCTGTTCCAACGTATTTTTTTTGACCATCACGAGTGATATATTTTAGGCTGAGATTAATAGCAGGTCGAGCAGAGCTAGTACTCTTGATTTCTTCTAAGCGCGAAATGTCATCTTCATCGAGTAATTTTATCTGTTGGTCTATTCCGCTTGGTGTAGCAATCGTACCAAAACCTTCTTCGAATTCTTTAGGTTTAGAATCATCAGCAGCTCGAAAAATGTTCTTATCTTTTGTAACGATTAGCTCACTTGGGTCAAAGTTAACGGAGACAATCTCATCAGCATAGTTCTGAGCGCCATTACTAGCGCCTAGCGTTAGTGTCAGTGTAAAAGCCCCAACTGCTATTGCAAGGGTTGTCAAAATTGTACGGGCTTTGGCGCTAAATAAACTACGAGTTGAGCGCCTGATGATATCAATTGTTTTCATACTATTTCTCGACTTTACTGACAATACTTTGTATTCTACCGTCTTTGAGTTTGATGTGCTGATCACAGCGTGCTGCTAGTTCAGGGTCGTGAGTCACGATGATTAAGATGCCCTCTAGTTTTTTATTAAGTTCAAAAAGTAGATTTATAATTTTTTCTCCAGTTGCTGAGTCAAGATTCCCAGTTGGCTCATCGGCAAATAATACCTTTGGTTTGTTGACGATTGCCCGCGCAATTGCCAACCGTTGTTTCTGGCCTCCTGAAAGATTAGAAGCTTGGTTGTTGGCTTTGTCGTCGAGCTCAACTGATTTTAGTGCTTCAAGTACGAGGGCTTTGCGTGCACCTAGTGGTGTGTTGGCGATTTCCAGTGGCAACATAACATTTTGAAAACACGTTTGATTTGGTTCTATAAAAAATGATTGAAAAATAAAACTAATTGTCGAGCTACGGAACGAATCAATTTTACGAGCTTTCATTTTAAAAATATCTATATCATCGAACAAAACTGTACCCTTACTTGGTCGATCGAGCCCACTCATAATATGCATCAAAGTTGATTTTCCTGAACCGCTCTTACCAATAATTGATACAGTTTTATTATCTTTAATTTCTAGATTAATATCAGAAAGGGCAGTGAATACATTGTCATTTTTCCAATATGTTTTAGTAATGTAATGTATCTGTATAATCTGGTATTTCTCGCTTTCAATTGCACTACTTATTTGTTCAGCGATAGCCTTTTGTCCTTGCATATTTGGGTGGTACGGCGCCTTGGCATTCAATCCTTGAACCCATGGATCTTGGCTGCAAAGTTCATGTCCGGAGAAGTCGAGAGGTACAAATTTAACGGTATCAAAATTGTTTGTAGTTGCTTTGATTGTTTGACTAAGAGAATTTAATAAAGTACGACCTTGCTGTAATTCACTCGCAGAGATATTTTGTAAATCAGTGCATTCAGTAGGCATAATTTCTGGAAAAACTTGGTAGTAACCAGTAACATAAACTTTCGGCGGATTCTTAGGATATTGTTGCTTAATTTTTTGCAGAGTACTATCAAGATAGTCAGAAATAGTAGCCAGTGACTGTTTGATAGACACAAGATCTTGAGTATCTCCACAAGTCGAAAGGTAACACTTGGTTATGATCTCGGTCCAACGTGCATCATTGGCTCCTATTGTGATGGTGACAATATCAGGCTTTTTATTTTCAAACAATTGATCTAGCTGTGGCGAAAGAGCAAGATTATTAATCTCTTGTGATTGCAATATTCCGTTCGTTAGCTTTGCGCCGCTACATGCTAAATTGGTCATTTCGTAGTTTCGTAGTTTCGATAATTGGTTTGGATATGCTTGGTTGGTGCGATCGCATGCACTCGAATCACTCGGTTCGTCCAGGCCGACACCGGCGACAACTGAATCACCAAGGGCGGTGTATGTAAGTTTTGTCTCTTTTTTATTGTTTGTATCTCTTTTTGGTCGTTGCTGAGCATTATAAAGAAAAAAACCTATCCCAACCGCAATGACTATAATTACTAAAGCTACTATAATTTTTTTAAGCATTAAATAATTATATACTGGTTACTAAGAGATTGCTTAGTTTATCAATGGGTTGATTGTTGTGTAGAATGAGAATAATGAAACTAACAATTCTTTCCGAAAATATGATGAGCCCTAACGGCTGGAAAACTCGTTCAAACACCACTTGTTTTGCTGAATGGGGCTTTTCGGTTTTTTTGGAAACGGGCAAGGTTAATATTCTTTTTGATTCTGGGCATTCCGAGATATGGAAAAATAATGCCAAACACATCGGGGTCGATATCAACACAGCAGATTTTGTAGTACTTTCTCATCATCATTGGGATCACGCCAAAGGTCTTCTTTTTCATGAATTTAGTGACAAGAAAAAATTAATAATGCATCCTGATGTCTTGAAAAAAGTGCCAAAGAAAGATGCCGAACTATATCAAAGAGATTTTGAAATTATAACAAGTAAAAGTCCGCTAGAATTCAGTCATGGAATCTTCTTCTTGGGTGAAATTCCACGAACTACTGAGTTTGAAACAGGTGAGCATAAAGGTGACCCAATACTAGATGACACTGCGATAGCAGTTAAAAACGATGACGGAGCTTTTGTCCTAACTGGTTGTTCGCATGCTGGAGTGGTTAATATTTGTAAGTATGCGAAGGAGGTTTCCGGTAAGCCGCTGAATACTGTTGCTGGTGGTTTCCATCTATTTGAGAATGAACCAACTGCTGTAGATGGAGCGCTTGATTACTTCAGAAATGAAAAAGTTAAAAATATTTATCCAATGCATTGTATTGATCCGCCTACTTTTTCTAAATTTTATTCGGAGCTTGGTGCGGTGAAGTTTGGGGTTGGAGATGAAATCGAGATTTAACACCACTCTAAGCTTCTTAAGTTTAATAATACCGGTAATATCTTTAAGATTACTCCACAGAATAACTATCGAATACTCAGTAAAGTGCCGCCAGGTTGCACATACGGTTCACGATGGATTGCATTACCTGGTGATATGGTCATGTAGCCATCTCTACCAGAGACGAGATCATAGTTGCCTGTAGGCTCCGCATCTCCAGGCAATCTTCTATAACGTAATAATCCACCGTTCGCAGTAATTAACGTAGTGTCTATAATCCTATTATAGTAAGCATCAAATACCTCTGACATGTCGCTCCCTATAGGTTTATCTTTTCCGTCGAAAGTGATTTTCCCGTCACCAGAAATCATATCAGGATCTTCTTCCAGCGTTCCTACGTATTGCAACGTAGACAATCTTCCTACACTCATACGACTCGTTGGTTCACTGTCTGGTATTAAGTCGACTTTCCATCGACCCAACGTTCGTAGGCTCCTGTAAGGCGCGTCGATTATTGGATCTACGTGGGGTGCACGCGCAGGTGTTTCTCCTTCCCTAAACTGGTGGCGAACTTCTAAGCTAGTAGATGATCCATCATATTCTAATACCGCTCTTACTAGGCCAGTCAATGATGTCTTTATCGCCGGATGGTACCTTTCAGCTTTAAATCTTTCTAAATCGGATATATTTACAGCAGTAAAAA
>CAZUNB010000002.1:37646-63335 GCA_964622235.1 uncultured Candidatus Saccharibacteria bacterium
TGATCCAACAGACTCAAGAGGTGCGACTAATTCAAAAGCAGACCGTTCCCCAATAATAGGTGGGGCCTCGAACTCAACCATTTTTCTACTCATCATAGCCTCGATTATTTTAGTAAGTAATGTTTTTATATTAACATTAATTTTTTTAATAAACAATCTTATTATAATTTATATTTTTATAAAATATTTTGTAGAATTTAAGACCATAACTGCACAAAATCTAATCAATTGTCGGATATGTAAAAAGCACTCCTTCATGAATGCTTTTATTTCTCTGGTAGCGGGGGTAGGATGAACACTCGTTGGTAGACTATTCTTTCGCTGACGCTATAGAATATCCCACCATCTCACTATTTGTCGTACAAATCATAGATTTGACAACAATCTGAACCTACTTCGCAGGTTCAGATTCTACCTCCAGTAAAAAAGCCCCACAATTGTGTGAGGCGTTTTTACTGGTAGCGGGGGTAGGATTCGAACCTACGACCTTGTGGTTATGAGCCACACGAGCTGCCACTGCTCCACCCCGCGATATTTTAACCAGTTTTTAATTATAGCAAGTTATGCAACCTTCGTCAAAGTACGTATACTATAGAGTATGAAGATTATTGCCAAAAACAAGCGAGCTTATTTCGATTATGGAATCGAAGATACTTTACTGGCTGGTGTTATGCTGTCTGGTCCAGAGGTAAAAAGCGCTCGTAGCGGTCATGTTCAACTAAAGGGAAGCTATGTACAAATCATTGGCGGAGAGCTGTGGCTAGTTAACACTCATATCAGCGCCTATAAGTTTGCCAGTGAACAACCGCACGAAGAGACACGTTCACGAAAACTACTCGTAACTAGCAAGCAATTTGAAGAACTCAAAGCAGCCAAACAAAACGGTCGCCATCTTGTGCCGACAGCAATGGGTGCACACGGAAGGTTTATCAAGATTGAAATCGGTATCGGAAAAAGCAAGAAAAATACAGACAAACGACAAACGATCAGCGATCGACAAACAAGCCGTGAACTAAATCGTGAAATAAAACAGCAGCAATATCGCTAGAATCTACATTCCTACAGCGGCAACACGAATAGCTTCACTCCAAGTAGGGAAGGCGTGAATTGTGCTGGCAACTTGCTCGACAGTCGTTTTCATGCGGATAGCCAGTCCTAGCTCGTGAATCATCTCACCAGCACGTGGTGCAACAATCGTAGCTCCAAGTATTTGACCTTTTTTGTTGGCTATAATTTTTACAAAACCAGTTGATTGATTTTCTGTATTGCTCCGGCCGATTACTGAAATCGGTGCGCGCCCAACCCGAGTCGCAATGCCAGCTCGTTGAACCTCTAACTCTGTTAGGCCGACACTGGCGATTTCTGGGCTGAAGAAAATACAACGAGGGATTGCCGAGTAATCAACAGCCACTTTATTCTTATCGCGGCTAAACATATTGTGCCCAGCTAAACGGCTTTGGTAACTGGCAGTATGAGTGAATTGATATGGTCCAACCACATCTCCGGCTGCATAAATATGTTTCTTGCTAGTTTGCATAAATCGATTAGTGGTGATGCCGCGTGGAGTGTATTTTACGCCCGCGTTTTCAAGACCGAGATCAACATTGGGCTTTTTACCGGCTGCAACTAGAATTTCATCAACCATTAAAGTGCTAGCAGTTTTCCCATCGCTATAGCTGATTATTTTCTTGTTACCGTTTTTCTTAACCGAAAATATTGTTCCGCCAGTTATGATGCGAACCCCACGATTTTCAAGAACTGCTTTGGTTAGCTCGGCTGCTTCGGGCTCTTCTCGGCCAAGTAGTTGTGCTGCAACTTCGAGAAGTGTTACTTTGACATCAAAGCGATTGAACAAATGAGCAAACTCAACGCCAATTGCTCCGCCGCCGATAATAAAGATAGACCTTGGAGCTTTAGTCAGGTCAATTGCATCGAAAAAAGTAAGGAAACCAGTATCGAGTAAGCCAGTAATTGGCGGAATAAAATTAGTCGTGCCACTAGCAATCAGAAACTTCCGAGCGCGGAACCGCTTACCGCCGGCCGTTATTGTGTCCTTGTCGATAAAACGCGCATTCTCGTGATAAACAGCGATGCCAGAATCAGCGAAGCTCTCATCACCGTGTTCTGTACCAGTTCGCTTCACGACCAAATCTTTCCATGCTTTTACCCTAGGATAGTTAACGGATATATTCTGAATTGATATTCCATATTGTGAAGCTGTTTTAGCGGTGTGATAGGTCTCAGCGGCATAGAGCAGGGCTTTGGTCGGAACACACGCCCAGTTCGGACATTCACCACCCAAAACACGGTGCTTTTCAAAGATTGCAACTTTTTTTCCTTTTTTAGCAGCAATATGAGCAGCGACGCCACCACCACTTCCACTGCCAATCACAATTAAATCGTAGTCAAACACGTTTTTTGATTTTGGCATATCTTCCACCCTACTTATTGTTATTCAAGCATAAGCTTAACAAGAATCGCTGCGTGCTACAATGGTCATCGATTATGAAGCATATTATCTTTATCAGACACGGTGAAAGTGTAGCCAATGCAGAAGGTTGGATTGCGGGTCGTTTTGATGCTGAGCTGACCGAAATTGGACGCAATCAAGCTGCTTCTGCAGCCGAAAAACTAGTTGCTAGTAATAAGAAAATTGACATTATAATTACTTCTCCTATGAGCCGCGCTCATGATACCGCTGAAATTATTGCTAAAGCGATTGGTTACCCAGCCGATAAAATAAAAATCGATTATAATCTTATCGAATTAGAAATGGGGAAGTGGACGAAAGGTCTTAGGAAACAACTATTTGATGACTTAGCATCTGGGGTTTTTCCAAACGAATATCTTGATGGAGTTATCGACAATGTTCGTAAATTGCTAGCGGAGCTGAAGAGGATGCCAGCGCAAAACATTATGTTGGTTAGCCATAACGAAACAGGGCGAGCGTTACTTCAGCTGATTAAGAACCCCGATAATCCACGCAATGCTTCTAAGTTACCGCACATAAAAAACTGCGATCCGATTTATATCAAAATTTAATTAATGACGTCGTGATTGTCGTAGAGGTAAGCTGCTTCATGATTAAGTACAGCTAAATGTTTGTTTGTTCGAAGTTGAATATCATTTGATGTAACTTCATGTTTTCCGTTAAGCCATTGCTTAACTCGTTCAGTAACTTCTGCAGCTATAAGCTCGGCCTCACTTGATGGAGTCCGCAAAGCAGAGCAGGCAGAATAAATACTCGCATAGAGTTTTCGTTCATCGAATGTCTCTGTCTGTCCTCGTCGTTTTACAATTAAGTTCTTCATAAATTAACCGAAGTTTATCGTGCCATTTGCAATTAAAATAAGTAACCATCCAAGTCCGATTAAGCTGACTCCAATAGCAAGTCGCATACCACCCTTGCTTTCTTCTTTCCACTTTTTAACACTGCTAACTTTGGCGCCACCGGCTATCATGACTAAAATAACAATTAGTGGTAGGACAAAAATGAAGTTATATAGAACCATCAGTAACAACGCCCAAATATCAAAGTCGATGCGTAGGATAGTGATAATAGCTAAGTATGGTGCGCCGGTGCAAGGCAGTTCGACAGCCGCTACAAATGCTCCAAGCAACATGATACCGCTGACAGTACTCGTATTGCTGTTGCTCAGCTTTTTAATCTTCTTGGCAGCTTTAGCGGGAATATGTAGGCTGAAACCTTTGCCGTACCAGAAGTAATCTTTCATTTCTAGTACTCCAGCAAAGATGACCAAAGCACCAACTCCAATGCTAAGATATTCGGCAATAACGATTGGGATTTCGCTAAAGAAGTAAACTAGTCCAAGTCCAGCAACCAGGTAGGTTGCGAAGATTGAGAAAATGTAGACACTACCAAGTAACAGTAGTCGTTTGACTGATTTTTTACCACTCATAACTACTGAAATCATCAGAATCAAAACACCAATTGCGCATGGATTAATCGAGTCAATAGCTGCTGAGCCAAGCACGATAGTTATGGTTGGCAAATCAAGCATCAGGCGCTCTCTGTGGCAATGGAGGAGTAGTTTGTATCTGAGTATCTTCAGATGGAGTATTTTCATCACCTGGTAGTGGCTCAGCTATATTATCTTCGACAGTTGAGTCAGAACTTGTGCTTTCAAACTCGCTATATTCAGTTATGTCACTAAGCTTGCAGACATCTCGCTGATTTGGTTCGACACCAAACTCCTCACAGCGTTTCTGGTCGCGGACACCGTATTGTTCACACAATTTATCTGTGTAATCCTTGACTGCATCGAACTCAACGACGTAGCAATCTCCGGGTGGAACTTCACTTTCGCCCCTTATCACTATATCTTTACTGACATCCATTTTCTCCTGTACGTAGGTATTGTTGGCACCTAGTCTGTATCGGAAGACCTGTAGTTCCGCTGGACCACTATCTCCACATTCAGTGCCGTTAATCATACTTAGTAGTGCGCCATCGACAACGTCGACAATGTATGGACGAACCATAGCAGCATTTTTGCTAGTTTCGCCGTCACCATCGATAAAATTTTCAAAATAATCGCTAGCGTTGCCATTGAGTGGGAGTTTTAGTTCGGTGGGCGTTATTTTACCTCCGATGACTTCTTGAAATTTTTGCAAACTAGCATCGTATTCGTCAATAGGAACACCTTCAAGATGAATCCTTTGATCATCGTGTTCATGCAGGGTCGGTGTACCGATTTTATTACTCAGTGTACTGGTTGGGTCGCGGATTTCCATTTGGTTACCGCATGCCCAATATTCAATATCAGCGTGCCAGTGAACTGGTCCTCCTTGATAACTTTTCGTATTGAGATATATTGTAGAAACAATAAGTGCCATAGTCACTAATAGGGTTGTCCCTGCTATAATAACGAACAATGGGAAATATAATTTTGGCCATTTGCCTCTTGTAAATAGCGCGATAATAACCGCTGAAAAAATAACCAAACTTCCAATGCTGACACTTTGAAATGACAAATCTGAGATCGTTCGTTCTAGGTCGACTGCAAATAATAACATCATATTCATTTATTTTTTCCTGGCAAAATGCTTACGCTCAATATACCATAGAAACTATCATGAACAACAAGTCGTTTTATTCTATGGATATCGTGAAGGTAGTTAGTGAATTAGATTCTTCAGTTGAGCATGGGCTGAGCAAAAACGAAGTTCTAAAACGTCAAAAAGAGTACGGATTAAATCAGCTCAATCAAGCAAAACAAATCTCACCAATCATTCTGTTTTTAAACCAGTTCAAAGACATTTTAATACTAGTGCTTTTGGTAGCTGCTTTTGTATCGCTTGGTTTGCACTATTTTGGCAATCATACGACTGTATTAGTTGATGACAAAAAGACAGAGTATTACCAACAGAATTGTGCGATTTCTGATGGACGGATTAATGGGACGGTTGCAACGCAGGAGCAAGCTAACCCCTACTGTGAAAGCCAGACGGGTGAGTTTGTTACCGAGGCAGAGAATCCTGAAGTTGAAGCTGAGAGTTCACCGACTGAAGCGTTCCTGATCTTTGCAATTGTAATTGCTATTGCCGTGGTTGGTTTCTTTAATGAATATAAAGCCGAGAAAACGGTTGAGGCTTTGCGCAAATTGATTGGGCAGAAGGCTCGCGTTAGACGAGCTGGCAAAAATATTGAGATTGACGCCGATCAACTCGTACCTGGTGACATTGTCTTGTTGGACGAAGGTGCTAAAATACCAGCCGATATCCGACTCGTTGAAATCAGACAATTGAAAATAAACGAAGCCAGCCTAACGGGTGAATCGTCATCAGTTAGTAAACAGACAGACATAGTTAAAGGTACAGTAAGTCTTGGTGATCAACTAAATATGGCATTTTCGGGCACGTTTGTTGTTAGCGGTACGGCAATTGGTGTAGTTGTGGCAACTGCTCATAATACTGAGCTTGGTAAAATTGCTGATCTTGTTAATAATATTGAGCAAGAATTAACACCAATGCAGAGAAAACTCGATGGTCTCGGCAAACAGATTGGGATTGGAGTCTTGTCGATATGCGCTGTAGTCTTTGTCGCCATATTTTTCCTCGATAAAGAGATTGCTGACATTGCTATATCAGCTCGGATTATTTTTGCATTTACCGCCGCGGTTGCCCTTGCTGTAGCAGCGATTCCAGAGGGCCTAGCATTCGTGGTTCGAATTAGTTTGGCGCTCGGTGCACGGCGCATGGCAGCAAAAAAAGCTTTAGTCCGTAAGCTTAGCGCAGTTGAAGCACTAGGTAGTACAGATGTTATTTGTAGTGACAAAACAGGCACACTGACAAAAGGCGAGATGACAGTCCGCTCGATTTGGCAAGCTAGCTATAACTACGAAGTGTCTGGCAGTGGCTACAACACAAAAGGTGAAGTTACTCGTGATGGTCAAAAAACTACCAATGCTGATGTAGCGCAAATGCTATTAATTGGTGCACTCTGCAATAACGCCGAGCTCAAAGCACACGACCAAATTTTGGGTGACCCGACTGAGGCGGCCCTGCTAGTCAGCGCTGCAAAGCACGGAATTAAAGCTACTCTGAAACGAATTGATGAAGTACCGTTTAGTAGTGATCGAAAGCTAATGTCAACTGTTCACCGCGACGTAAAAGGCTATGTTGTTGCCAGTAAAGGTGCGCCCGAAATGGTCCTGGCGGCCTGCACGCATTATTTAGAAAAGGGCAAGAAAGTGGTTCTAACTAGTGTTAAGCGGGAAGAAATCGCACAAGCAAATACCAAATTAGCTTCTGAGGCTCTGCGCGTACTGGGCTTTGCATACAAACAGACAACTGGTCGTCCAAAAACTGCCGATATCGAAGAGGGGCTAATTTTTCTTGGACTACAAGGCATGATGGACCCACCGCGACAAGAAGTTGTTGAGGTTGTCCGCCGGGTTCAAGCAGAGGCAGGCATGCGTGTGGTTATGATTACAGGTGATTTTATTGAGACAGCTAAAGCAATCGCTAGCGAAATTGGGATTATAGGTAAAGCCATGTCTGGTACTGATCTCGATAAACTTAGTGATAAGCAATTTAATAAAGAGATCAAATCGGTCAGCGTCTATGCTCGTGTTAATCCGGAACATAAAATCCGTATCGTTCAGGCGCTAAAAAAGCGAGGGCACCAGGTGGCGATGACAGGAGATGGTGTTAACGACGCGCCAGCTATTAAAGCTGCTGATATCGGAATCGCTATGGGTATTACTGGGACTGATGCTGCAAAAGAAGCCGCTGATATGATCTTACTCGATGACCAATTCTTAACGATTATCAAGGCTATTGAAGAGGGACGGGGTATCTTTGATAACGTGCGAAAATTTGTCAATAATCTCTTGAGCGCCAATATGGCTGAAGTCATCACAATTTTGATGGGTGTCGTTATCTACCAAGATCTTCTTTTAACTGCTGCACAGCTGTTGTTTATCAATATCGTGACAGACGGGCTGCCATCGATTGCTCTTGGTAGTGATCCTGCCGAACAGGGTATTATGCGCTATAAACCAAATCACTTTCAGGGAGAAATTTTAAATAAACGAATCTGGGCGGAGATCGCTATCTTCGGTGTATTAATGAGTGTAGCATTAATCTGGTTATACGAAACGGTCCAGGCGACTAATAGAACTGAGGCGGTATCGGTTGTCTTCATCGGCATGATTATTTTTGAGATGGTACGTCTTGTTGATATTCGAACTGACTACGATATTCCATGGTTCTCTAATCCGTGGTTGAGTGTTTCGATTGCTGGCTCAGTCCTGCTTGCGCTTTTCGTCATGTATATTCCATCAGTAGCTGCTATCTTCGGGCTCGTACCGATTAGCGGCATTGCTTGGCTACAAATCAGTGGCTTATCGGTAGGTCTATTTGTGTTTATGAAATTGCTAAATCCACTACTCGATAAGTGGTCACCAGAAGTTCACTCACCAAATTAACTAAGTTTGCGAGAGTCGAGCTAGATTGACCACATGTCGTTTTGTCGGCTATAATATACGCTAACATTAAAGAGAAAAACACATGCGGGTAGGGCGCGCTAAACACCAATCTGGTTTCACAATCATAGAACTGTTAATTGTGATTGTCGTTATCGGTATTCTAGCCGCTCTTGTCCTAACCGCCTACGGCAATATCCACGGCAAAGCCCAAGCCTCAGTTACTAAGAACATCGTTCAGCAGTACACAAAGGCGCTATTGGCCTATAAAGTCGATAATGGCCATTATCCGACAAATGATGATTTGGATCAAAATGAGGTAGCTGCACTACCGGAAAATGTTATTGGCGGAGCTTGTCTTGGAACTGGTTATTCACAATATTGCGCCTCAAGTAATGCTCCAGCTACAGAACTACAATCATTTCATGAGTTAATGAAGCCATATATTGGTACAGTTCCAAATATATCACCTCACGATATTCCAATTGTCGTCGATCCAGGAAGTAATTTTAGCTTGACGATTACTGGTGTTGCTTATGTTATTGAAGAGCCAAACCCTAGTGGATCAGCCGACTCAGGTAGTTTAGATGGCGATATTTATGTGGGTTATTCGTTTATTATTTACGCTTTAGATGAGCCTGACGCTAAATGTGTAGGTGGAAAAACTATGGCACTTGCTGATATGAACGGAAATTTTGAGACGCAGTCTGATCCGAAAAATACTTTAAAAGACGATAAAAACACAGCATGCGTTGTGCTTCTTGCTGATTCTATAGTTCAGCCATAGCTCCATTCATTGTTTAACTCATTAAAAACGTTTACTTACTATAGCTAATTGTAAGTAAAAGACTAAACATGGTTTAGCTTTCTGATGATACTGTGCATAAATAGGTAAGTAATCGCACCTAAGCACTGGATGAATCAGAAGCAAATTCGCGGCGACTTACTATACTGGTTTTCACGAGAATACTAGATGCTTACATGACCTTTCTTACTATTAAAAGTACTGTATATTGTGATCTATTCGCTAGCAGTTATAGTTTTTTTACTGGGTAAAATATTATATAGTATTGACAATATGCAATGTATTTGCTATATTGTAAATACCCTATAAAAATAAAAAAGAAAGGAACAAAGAAATGGGTATCTTTGGACTCGGCGACGATAACGCCAAAAAAATAGCCGTAAAAGACGGCGATGCAAAATCAACATCTAAGCAGGCTGACACAAAAGCCACAAAAGCAAAGATGGAAGCAAAGAAAGAAGCCGGCGGCTGCGAATTTTGCTAGGCCGATAGGCTTATGCCCGGGGTAACCCTCGGGCGGTGATTAGCGAGTAAGTAGTGGTTACTCTCGCTCCACCGCCAGAGGGTTACAATATAGCAATCATACAATTAAGAAAGAAATATATGCCAGATTCAGCAATTGATCAAACACCAGGGCGACCCGAAATACTCGGTAGTAAATTCGAGCTTGCAGCACTAGCTGGAGCTGAAGATGCAGCAATGATTTTGGCGGAAATACACTTTGTGTTCGATAAAGAGAGAGGTCCTGAAAATTATTTTGTCAGAGACAGAGAAGAGAGACTAGTCAATGTTTTCCGTGTTGGTAGCGGTGATGATCTCCCTTCTGGATATCGCAAGCTAGAAGAGGAATTTTTTACACAGAGTGATGATATTCCACCTAAAGGATTCCAGAAAATAACTGGTCATGTATTCCCAGCAAGGCTGGAGAGTCGACCAGTTAGAATTGCAATGGCGGCTCTTAGTCGTTTAGTGCCGATGAAGTTGTTGCCATTGGATTGGTACGACTCCGTATGGGGTATGAATCTAAAGCAGCAACCAACTAGCGAAGTACCAGGTTCTATCAGTGTGCTTACTTATAGAGATACATTCGCTGAAGTTAAGAGAGGTGATAATGAGAAGATTAATCCGCATGCGCGACCGATGCTTGAAAAAACCAAAGTCCCTAGACAGTTCATAGAACGCAATGTATTTGTTCGAGAAGGTGAAGATGGTCATAGAATTGCAGTATTCAGGCCAATAACCCCAAAAGAAGCTCCAGAACAAGTTGCAATGATGGATATTTCAGACCCTGAAAATCCTACAATCATAACAGATAGCGAGACAAGAAGTGCTGTAATAGCTGATCTTAATAAATTTTCGGCAGATGTTGAGAGCACTTACAGACAGAAAGCCGCACCGAGAAGATAAAGCCCGGGAAACATTATAGTAATCAGGAAAAGATAGTTTTTACAGTAGCTCTGTAACTAAAAATCATCCAATTTGGATGATTTTTAGTTTGGTAGCGGCGAGAGGACTTGAACCTCTGACCTCAGGCTTATGAGTCCTGCGCTCTAACCAGCTGAGCTACGCCGCCGCGTCGATGTGCTTCATTTTTGTTCTTTAAAACTTTCTTGAGGAAATAGTTTTTAAAGAACGGCCATTTCGCAATCTATTCTCTAAATTTCTTAAACACTTCGTTGATTTAAGAAATTTAGGAAACTCAAATAAATGAGCATAGATAACTATAACAGAGATGGGTTTTGTAGGGAAGTGATCTTTCGGTGTGCTTGAATGATGAATCAGTCAGCTCTATTTTATAAAGATGTACTGATAGAATAGAGTTATGAAAATTATTTTAGCTGTTAGTGGCGGAGTTGATTCAGTTTGCATGCTGCATGCTTGGAAAAATAATCCAAGTTTTCTAGATATTACTGAAAATATTAATTACGCAAAAACCGAAGTAATAGTTGCACATTTTGATCATGGTATCCGCGACGACAGTAGTGCTGATGCTCTATTTGTGCAAGCTTTGGCAGAGAAGTATGACTATAGCTTTGTTTCTGGCCGAGGAGATTTGATGCATGATACCAGCGAAGCAACGGCACGCAAAGCTCGTTTTGTTTTTCTGCGAAGTTTGCTGGAAAATCATGATGACAGGATTGCAACGGCACATCACTTCGATGACAAACGTGAAACACAGATAATTAATTTAATTCGTGGCACCAATCGAAAAGGTTTATCTGTCCTGCAAAATAAGAACCAGATAATTCGTCCATTGATCAATAAAACCAAATTAGAAATCTATGAATACGCCTCGAAAAATAACCTTGAATGGGTCGAGGATAGCACCAATCAAAGTGATGATTATTTACGCAATCGGCTGCGTCGAAATGTCATGCCGACGATTACGGACGATAAAAAACTCTGGACTACGATTGATAATGTCGACCGTATCAATACGCAGGTTGATCCATTATTAGAAGAGCTAGCAAAGAACGTCTTGGTGAATAAAAATACAATCAAACGAGAACTGTATCGACGGTTACCGGTATTAATTCGTCTTAATATATTGCAGCTGATCTATACCGAATTATTAAACGAGACGAGCGAAAAGCAACGCTTGAGTAAAGCACGATTGGTGCAGCTTGATGATTGGATTTGTGATAGTTCGAAAAATCATAAGCGTGATATTGCAGGAAAGATAGTTGTAGATTTGGCAGATAACAGCGTTACACTCAAGGCAAAATAGCGTATACTGCAACTACTTATAAGCATTTTTGAAGGAAGGATATCATTTGAATAATCAGACACGGAGTATTGGATTTGGCCTTATCGTCTTGTTATTGATTGGCGCGGCAGTCTATCTCGGTAACCAGTCGCCCCAGCTCAAAGAAATACCAATTACCGAAGTTGCGTCTCGAGTTAACGATGGAGAGATCAAGAAGATTGATCAAAAGGGTAACTCACTCGAAGTTACATTGAATGGTGACGATAAAGCAAAGTACAAGAGTAAGAAAGATCCGAGTAGCTCATTGCAGGAGCAGGGCATTAATGTAGATAAAAAAGGTGTACAGTTGAGTGTTGATGATCCTGAACAAAGCGGATTCGACACCTTTGTAACGATTCTCCCTATCGTGTCTATAGCACTGTTTATCGGTTTGTTCTTTATGATCTTTCGTCAGGCGCAAGGCCAGGGTAATCAAGCGATGAACTTCGGTAAAAGTAAGGCCAAAGTGTATGGTGAAGATAAAAAGAAAACGACTTTCAAAGAAATTGCTGGAAATATTGAAGCCAAAGAAGACCTAGAAGAAGTTGTAGAATTTTTGAAATTTCCAAAGAAATTCCAAAGCATCGGAGCCAAGATTCCGAAAGGCGTGTTGCTTGTAGGCGCACCAGGTACTGGTAAAACCATGCTAGCTCGAGCCGTTGCCGGTGAAGCCAAAGTTCCTTTCTTTAGCATCTCTGGCTCTGAGTTTGTCGAGATGTTTGTTGGTGTCGGCGCTAGTCGTGTGCGCGATCTATTCGGTAAAGCAAAGAAGAACTCTCCATGCATTATCTTTATCGACGAGATCGATGCTGTTGGTCGACGACGTGGCTCAGGTATGGGCGGTGGACACGATGAACGTGAGCAAACCCTAAACCAGATTTTGACCGAAATGGATGGTTTTGAGGGTGAGACAAATGTAATTGTTTTGGCTGCAACCAACCGAGCTGACGTACTTGACCCAGCACTTTTACGACCAGGAAGATTTGACCGCCGTGTTCAGATTAGCTTGCCAGAACGAAAAGACCGAGAAGCAATCTTACGAGTGCACTTCGAAAATAAACCAATCGACGACACTGTTGATATTGACGCATTGGCTGCAAAGACTGCTGGGAGCAGTGGTGCAGATCTAGCTAACATCGCTAATGAATCGGCTATTATCGCTGCCCGACGAGACAAGAAGAAAATAGGTAATGCAGAACTCACTGAAGCTTTCGAGAAAATTGCGATTGGTCCTGAGCGTAAGAGTAAGATCATGAATGAAAAAGAGAAAGAAATGACGGCGTATCACGAAGCCGGACATGCAATCGTTGGTCACGTATTACCACTAAGTGATCCAATCCATAAGGTTACTATTATTCCGCGAGGTGGTACTGGTGGTGTAACCTGGGCGATTCCACCAGAGGATAAGAGCTATCATAGCATCAATGAGTTTAAAGATGTTCTGGCACGAATTATGGGCGGCCGAATTGCTGAGAAGGTTATCTATGGTGCTGAGAATGTTACAACTGGCGCTGGAAGTGATTTGAAAAAAGCTGCTGAACTAGCTCGAGAAATGGTTACTGAGCAAGGTATGGGCGAAAAATTACGGGATATTGTTTTCAATACCGAACAAAATAGTGGTTTGATGTTTGATCGGATGGTACACGACAAACCATACTCAGAAGATACTGCTAAGTTGATTGATTCTGAAGTAGAAAATTTGATTACTGAAGCGGCTCGTAGAGCTGAAGCTGTAATTTCTGTAAACAAGAAACCTCTGAAGGTGTTGGCTGATAAGCTACTCGAAGTAGAGACGGTTGATGCTGATCAAGTGATTGAGACGCTCAAAAATGCAGTTATGCCAAAGGCCGCAGAACTTTAAAGTCAAAAATATGGGTTTTTATAATATTTAATGTTTTCTCTCATCTACTTTTACTACCAAAAGTAACAAAACCACTGGGCTATCACGTCGCTTGATGCGTTCATCGTTATTGAAACAATCACAAACAGAACTCGTAGCTTATCGCTACTCAAACAATGTTTGTGTCACTATTGTTTAAATAACATTCACGCTCAGGCTTTGGTTCTTTTATGCCCAGACCCAGTTAGTCGAGAATAAATCCAGCTCTCGGACAAAGTCGATCCGCTAAAACTTAGAAATAATTAATTCAATATTCATTGATTGCGTGACGAGGGCCAGTCTTTAGACTGACCAAAGGGAGTTCCGCAGGAACCAAAGAAGATTAAATGAATTATTTCGTAATGTTTTGAAGGCAGCGATTGAGTTTTGTATTACTTTGCTGGTGCGAAGTAAATATTTTAAACAAAAATACAATATTTTTCGGATTAATTTACTAATAAAATTTAAGTTATAAGTTTTTTTCTATTAGAGTGCGTTATACTATAACACTAGATGAAATTATTTTTTGCAAAAGCTAACAGACGGCTAAGTATTGGTTCTGCCGCTATGATCATATCGGGTAGCTATTTTGCTAGCGCTATCCTCGGATTAATGCGTGATCGCTTGCTGGCGGGTCGTTTTGGTATCGAAAGTGGTGTTCTCGATGCTTATTGGACGGCATTCTCAATCCCGAATACTATGTATTATTTGCTTGTAACAGGAGCTCTAAGTGTCACTTTCATCCCTGTTTATATTGAAAGACTTCAAAAAGGTAATAAGAAATCTGCTTTTGAGATAAGTAGCAGCATGTTGAATCTTATGGGTTTAACAACCTTGATAGGCAGCATCGCAATATTTATTTTTGCCAATCCTTTGATTCATATCATTGCGCCAGGTTTTACTGGCGCCCGTCATGATTTAGCTGTTTCACTGATGCGAATTGTAGCGATTAACCCGTTCGTTTTTTCTATCAGTACCGTTCTTGGTTCAATGCAGCAAGCATCCGGACGCTTTTTGTTTTTCTCGCTTGCACCAATTACATATAATCTTGGTATTATCGCTGGAATTATTTTCCTGAGTCCACATTTTGGTATCCAAGGGGTGGCACTTGGCGTTGCTTTTGGATCCTTAATTCAGTTAGGAGTTAACCTGATCGGAATGATAGGTATGG
The DNA here is from genome assembly GCA_964622235.1 of uncultured Candidatus Saccharibacteria bacterium. GTDB lineage: Bacteria > Patescibacteriota > Saccharimonadia > Saccharimonadales > JAGPDM01 > CAZUNB01. The sequence goes on from CAZUNB010000002.1 coordinate 52,197, forward strand.
GCTTCCAGTACAGGCCTCAAATATTCTGGAAAAATAAGGGTTTCCGGCAAGTTTTTAAATTGCTTATTCCTCGTTCGCTTGACCAGGGAATCGATCAAATTAATGCGCTTGTTGAACAGTTTATTGCCAGTTTTCTAGCCTATGGCGCGGTTACTAGTTATCAATATGCTTTTAACCTGCAGAACCAGCCGATAATTCTGATTGGTGTAGCTATTTCCACGGCGGCCTTCCCAAGTATTACCTCTAGGGCAGCTAGCACCCGTACAGATTTATTTCGGAAACAGGTTTTGAGTACGGTTGGATCAATACTCTGGTTTGCACTGCCAGCCGCTGTGATTGCTTTTATTATGCGAGGTTATCTAGTCCGTCTTTATCTCGGGCAAGGGAATGAAGAGATTGCTAACGCTCTCGGATTTTTTGTCGGTGCCATTGTTGGTCGTTCAGTGTTCCATACCCTAACGCGCGCCTTTTATGCGCAGCAAGATACCAAAACACCACTAAGAACTTCGTTGGTAGTCATAGGGCTCAATATGGCTCTAGCCTTCATATTTGTCGATTGGTTTAATGGCAGTATCGTCGGTCTCGCATTGGCTCAGTCAGTCGCAGGTGTGCTCGAATCAATTGTTTTATTCTGGATTTTACACAAACGTTACGGCGGGTTTCTTACACTTCGATTTGGATATGCTGTACTAAAGATTATTACTGCTACGACTGTGATGGGCATTGTTCTATATTTGATGGTTCGTTTCGTGCTGCCACTTCGTGTTGACGCAGTTGGTTTCTTTGAGATTGTTCCACGATTCCTTGGTATTCTGATACCTGCCGGTTTGGCATACTTAGCTGCTAGCTTTGCAGTTGGACTACGTGAAGCGGGGATGATAACTGACTTTTTGAAGCATCATGTTTTTAAACCGATAAAACTACCTAGGATTGGGGATTAATAATATGGATAAAATTAGAAATTTTTGCATTATCGCACATATTGATCACGGTAAAAGCACATTAGCAGATCGCTTAATGGAAATAACTGGTACTGTTGAAAAGCGCAATATGAAAGCTCAGCTACTCGATAAAATGGATCTCGAGCGTGAAAAAGGGATTACTATCAAACTTGCGCCAGTTCACATGCAATATAAAGGTCATCATCTTAATCTCATAGATACACCAGGGCATGTTGATTTCAGCTATGAGGTTAGCCGTAGCCTAGCCGCGGTTGAAGGTGCACTACTTATCGTAGATGCGAGCCAAGGAATCCAAGCTCAGACATTAGCGAACGTATACTTAGCGCTTGAGCATGATTTGGAAATAATACCTGTCATGAATAAGATCGATTTGCCAGCCGCAGAACCAGACAGAATAGCTGAGGAAATAATTGGTCTACTTGGTTGTAAGCGTGAAGAAATCATCGAGATTAGTGCAAAAACAGGTGAGAATGTTGAACAAGTCCTCGATGCGGCGATTGAGTTGATCCCATCACCAAAAGGTAATCTCAATAAGCCGCTACGTGGTCTTGTCTTCGATAGTTTTTACGATGAGTATCGAGGTGTTATTCTCTACGTTCGAATCTTTGACGGTAGATTAAGAAATCGTCAAGAATTAAAGATGATGGCAACTAGTGCCGAGGGTGAAGCTCTTGAGCTCGGCACATTACAACCGATTGAAGAGCCTCATGAGGCGCTCGAATCAGGCGAAATAGGATATATTGTTACTAACCTTAAAACAGTCGCTCAAGCAAAAGTTGGCGACACCGTTACGACGTTAGAAAATGGTGCAGAAGAAATTCTTCACGGCTATAAAAATGTTCAACCATTTGTTTATGCTGGATTATATCCAGCCGATGCAGACTCGTATCCTGTTTTGAAGGATGCACTCGATAAGCTGTCACTTAGCGATTCTGCTCTTATATGGACTCTGGAAAGTAGTGAAATCTTGGGCAATGGTTTTCGAGTAGGTTTTCTCGGATTGCTACATATGGAAATTGTTAAAGAACGGCTAGAGCGTGAGCATAACCTAGATCTTATCATCACTAATCCGAGCACTGACTACAAAGTCTTGACCACAACTGGTGAAGTTATTGAGCTTAAGCGGGCCAGTGAACTCCCTGATCCTACGCAGATTGAGAGTATTTCCGAACCTTGGATAGAAGGCGAGATAGTAGTACCAAAAGAATATCTAGGTCAGGTTCTACAACTCGTCTCTGGTTCACGCGGACAACAGAAAAACTTAAGCTATCTTGATGAATCGGTTGCACTAGTGCGATTTGAAGCGCCACTTGCTAACACATTGACTGATTTTTATGACCGTATGAAAAGCGTTACAAGTGGCTATGCTAGCTATAGCTACGATATCTCAGGTTATCGCAAAGAGGATCTGGTTAAGCTCGATCTGTTAGTCGCAGGCGACGTGGTCGATAGTCTCAGCCAGATGGTTCACCGTACTGAAGCGCAAGCCAAGGGTAGAGACTATGTTACCCGCATGAAAGATGTAATTCCACGACAGCAATTTGAGGTTTCATTACAAGCAGCGATTGGAGGAAAAATAATTGCTCGTGAAGACGTTAAAGCACTTGGCAAAAATGTGACAGCTAAATTGTATGGTGGCGATGTTAGCCGTAAGAAGAAATTATGGGCCAAGCAAAAGCGCGGTAAAGCTCGCATGAAAAAATTTGGAAAAGTCGATATTCCACCTGAAGCTTTTAGCGCTCTACTTTCGAGGGAAGAATAATGAACCAACGACTACAGGAATTAGTTCGAAACTACCAGATGCCAGCGAAAGCAATCGATATTTTAATGCAGTCAAAACCACTACTAATCGCCAGCGTAACCGGAGGTGGAAAGAATACAATAATTGATGAGCTTTTAAAAACTGAACAATTTCACTACATTATTAGCCACACAACTCGTCAGCCACGTGAAAATCATGGCGTGCTTGAACAAAATGGCGTTAACTACTGGTTTATCAATGAAGATTATTTGATTGCCGAACTCGAAAAACAGAACTTTATTGAAGCAAAGATTGTTCACGAACAGAATGTTTACGGTACAAGTATCGTTGAATTTGAACGAGCTATTACACTTGGTAAAAAACCATTGATAGAAATTGATGTTCAGGGCGTTGAAGAAATGAAGTCGCATGTACCTGATGTCTTAGCGGTATTTTTACTGCCACCAAGCTTTGAGGTGTGGATGCAACGACTTGATAGACGTAATAATTTCTCTGAGGCAGAGTTGCAAACTCGTATGCAAACAGCCAAGCAAGAAATAACCGCTGCTCTTGATGGTGATTTTACGATGGTAGTTAATGACGACCTGAAGACAACAGTAGATTATGTGTCCCAGCTATCGCGCCATCAACGAGTAGACGACACCCTGGCTCGTAAGCTAGCTCAAGAATTAATCAGTAACTTATAGTTGATAAAACAAGTATAACAGTATATAATAATAAATTATTAATTATAGCAATAAAAAATAATCATTTAGGAATACGATATGTTAGTAGAAGCCCTACGACCAGAAGTCACATCCCAGGAAGCTCCACCACAAATTGAAGAATTAGTTGATATGGCAGAGATTTTTGCAACAATGCCAATAGATATGATTGGTGTTGGTGGAGCAGTGAAAGATAGCACTATGCCTCACGCATCTGAGAACCCCTTTACCGATATCAAAGATAAGCTCACTGTTCATAGCGGCACAACCCTAGAAAAAGCAGTCGAGATTATAATGGGGAATGATGATAATAAACAGGCTTTTTGTCGCATTGTTGGTTTATCTCAAGATCATGAACTATCTGAAGATGAAGTTGTTTATTTAATAAATGAAGCAGGTAGTGAGGCGCCAGAAACAACAGGTGGAGCAGTATTAAATATGGCTGGAACTTTTTCAAAGTTTAAAAGAAAAAATGATAGAATTACTGTTGTTGCTTCTGGAGGTGATGATAAATACCTTAGTTTCTTTAGGCATGCCTTAAAAGATATGGACGTTAAAAATGACATAAGAGGCTCGAAGGTAAACCCAAAATCAACTGTTTTCCCTTGGATTGCCGACGAAGAGGTTGGCCGTGATATTTTGACAAAAAGACCTAAGCCACCAAAATTTGACCCCAAAGCATTGTTTGGAAAGAACTGCGGATTTGCTAGTAAATTATCAGCACCTACTTGGGCGAAAGAGATGGGAAAAAATACAGATATTAAGGTTATGATGTGGGTTCCAGGGAATACGATTGGTGAAATGGCTGGGGAGGTAATTGGCAGTATGAAAAGAGACGGTTCAAGGTTTGTAGTATGTAACCTTGATGAAGCCAATACCGTTTTTGATGATGAGAATCATGTTGATAAAGAATCTGCAGTTGAACGATTGGCGGAAATGTTCCCGGGGGTTCGCTTCGTCGTTACTGATGGATCTGATGGAGCTAGCTATGCTATAAAGAAAAAAGATGGTAAATTAGACAAAAATTCATATAAAAATAATAGAAAAATCAAACCACCAAAAAATGGTACAGCAACAGGTGCTGGGGATGTTTACTCTATGACACTTTTAGCTGCCACGCTATATGGCTTGAGCATTGAAGAGTCAATGGAAGTAGCTGATTTTGCTGCGAGAGAGGTGATGTGTTCACCAGATGCTGTAGTTCCTGAATGGAAACCAGATATACTGACTCTGTTGGGTCAACTTAATAAGTAATCTTTCTGGCACTGTTGCATTGAGAGTGCTAATTCGATATACTTTCAGCGGTAATGTAACCGTGGATTTTTGAGCAAAGCTCACAATAAAATAAGTAAAGTTTTAAGAAAATTAGGAAAAAATGATAGAACTCTCATCTAGACAAAAAGAGTTAGTGTCGGCAATTGTTGAGCAGTATGCTGAATTAGCTATGCCGGTTGGTAGCGTTACTTTCGCTCGTCTTTTTGATGTTAGTCCGGCAACTATTCGTGCTGAAATGGCACGACTTGAAAAGCTAGGATTGATCTACCAACCACACACAAGTGCTGGAAGAATACCTACGGATAAGGGCTATCGCTACTACGTCAACACAATTGGACAAGATTTTATCTCTGATGATCTCACTAGGCCACTAACGTTACGTGCGGAACGGGCAATTGATCGCCGTGTTGAACATGCAGGTGAACCCGCACAGGCTATTCGTAGTGCCGTTAATAGCCTCTCTGAAATAACCAAGAATATTGGTATCGGTACTATGGGTCCAAGTATTTATACGCGTGGACTTGAACAGTTGTTTGATCAGCCAGAGTTCTCCGAAGGTCAAGGCATGAGAGCAGTTGGCTATCTGATCGATCACCTCGACCATTGGCTTCGTGAGGCAGCACCGACCGAACCACTTAGTGTGTTTATCGGTAAGGAGAATCCGATTGGCAGTAATAGTAATTGTACGCTTGTAATCAGTCGTTTTCGTAGTCCATATTCCGATGTCAGCCACATTGGTGTCCTCGGATCAACCAGACAGAATTATCGCCAAGTTATGAACCTTGTTCGTCATACAGCAGAAAGTTTAGAGGAGAGTTTTATATGAGCAAAAAACAGAATGATAACCAAGAAGAAGAATTTTATACCGCCGATGAGCAGGTTGATAATCAGATTGATGAAACAGCTCAGACCTATGATGGCCAAGTCGATGATCCGCAAGACGATGAGCCAAGAGTCGAACAATTAGTTGGAAAGATTAGTGAGCTCGAAGAAGACCTACGTCGTTCTGCTGCCGATGTCGTTAACATCCGACGACGAAGCGAACAAGACAAAATTCAAATAGGCACCTATGCCAAGAAAGAAGTTATTTCCGAGCTATTACCACCACTCGATAATCTCGACCGTGCGATTGCGAATGTTCCAGATGAATTAAAAGAGTCAGACTATATCAAAGGCTTGCAAGGGGTGCAAAAACAGCTCGTTTCTGTATTCAGAAAACTCGGTATTGAAAAGATTAAAACTGTTGGTGAAGTCTTTAATCCTGAAACCATGGAAGCCGTTTCTGTCGAAGGCGACGGCGAGCAGGAAATTGTAAGCCACGAGCTCCAACCTGGTTATAGCCTAGGCGATCAAAACATTCGTCACGCCACAGTAAAAATTATTAAAAAATAGTACCTATAAAGTTTTTTCTGGTTTTGTCTGTTTGACATATAAAGTTATTTACGCTAAAACTATGAGCAGATGAGAGCAGGACAAATCGGTGAAAGAATAGCTGAAGCTGTAACTGTTATAGCTCTGCTGACTGGCTGTGCAGGTGACGAAGATTATGCTATTAGTGATGGAGAGACGGCAGTACAAAGTAGCGATACCGTAGTTGACGCAGAGAGCTTTGAGCTACAAAAAGAGATTACTCAAAGGTTAACTGAAGAAACTGGTTACGAACTTAATGCGGAGAATTCAGCCTCACTTATAGAAGGGACATCCTTGCTGGCAGATCAATTAGTAATTGAAGCAGCAGGGTCTACTCAGGGCTCAAATGATAGAAAGAAAAAAGTAGATAGTGCCAAAAAAATATTTATCGGCTTAAAAGATCTTGTAAAAATTGAACAAGGAGGAAATATAACAAAGCCAGATGAAGACGTACTCAAAGCTAACGCTTTTCTGTCGGACACTAAGTCATACCTAAAGGCTATACTTTATTTTAGTCCCTACCTCGGGAAGCAGAAAAATGAGATTGATGATGCAACTATTACGGGGCTTATGACCGTAGCCACAGGACTACCTGAGGGTAGCATTACACGGGATTATTTTCAGTACCTAGTAGGCAAATTAAATAAAGCCTCGAATGATATGCATTCCATTAAAGTCCTTGGGTCGCAAGTACTTGCCTCTGCGGGGTAGATAATAAATTATAGCAAAGCTGGCACTCTTGCATATAGAGTGCCAGCTTTGCTATACTGGCACTATAGCAACGAGAGTGCTAGAATATAGATTGAAAACTATTTAAATCCTAAGGGGGAACTATGGGAAAAATTATCGGAATTGATTTAGGCACAACTAATAGTGCTATGGCGGTGGTCGAAGCTGGCCAGCCAACTATTATTTCAAATAGTGAAGGTGATCGAACAACGCCTAGCGTGGTTGCCATGGGCAAAGAGGACAATCGTCTTGTCGGAAAAGTTGCCTACAGGCAGCGAGTAACTAACCCAACAGATACCGTTTACGCTGTAAAGCGTTTGATTGGTCGTCGGTTTAAAGACAAGCAAGTCCAAAAAGACATCAAACTCATGCCGTTTAAGATTGTGGACGGTAAAGGTGGAAATGCCAAAGTCACTATGACAGGAAAAGATTACAGCCCAGAAGAAGTTAGCGCAATGATTTTGAGCAAACTCAAAGCCGATGCTGAAAGTTATCTCGGAGAAGAGGTTAAAGAAGCAGTCATTACTGTTCCTGCCTATTTTGACGATAGTCAACGACAGGCCACTAAAGACGCTGGTAAGATTGCCGGACTAGAAGTTAAACGAATTATCAACGAACCAACTGCTGCGGCTCTGGCCTATGGTCTCGATAAGAATAAGGATGAGAAGATTGCTGTTTATGACCTTGGCGGCGGTACTTTTGACGTTACTATCCTCGAGCTTGGTGACGGTGTCTTTGAAGTTAAGTCAACCAACGGTGATACGCACCTCGGTGGTGAAGACTTTGATTTGGTAATAGTCAATCACCTGCTCGATATTATTAAAAAAGAACACGACCGTGACGTTAGCGATGATCCACAAGCAATGCAGCGACTGAAAGAAGCTGCAGAAAAAGCCAAGATTGAGCTTTCAAGTGCGCAAACCAGCGAAATTAACCTACCATTCCTCGCCGAAGGCCCACTGAACTTTGAATACAACATGAAGCGGTCTGAACTTGAAAAACTGGTTGGTGATTTGATTGATCAGACAGCGATTCCAAGCAAAGCGGCCCTTAAAGACGCCAAGCTTAAGCCGAGCGATATTGATGAAGTTGTTTTGGTTGGTGGTATGACTCGAATGCCTGCAGTCCAAGCTAAGGTTAAAGAAATATTTGGTAAGACTCCACTCAAAGGCGTTAATCCTGACGAAGTAGTAGCACTTGGTGCGGCAGTTCAAGGTGGTGTTCTCTCGGGTGATGTTAAGCAAGACATTGTGCTAGTTGACGTGACCCCACTGAGTCTAGGTGTTGAAACCGAGGGTGGCCTGACTGTTAAAATGATTGAACGTAACACAGCTATTCCAACTACTAAGAGTGAAATATTCTCGACTGCAGCAGATAATCAGCCAAGTGTTGAAGTACATGTCTTACAGGGTGAGCGAGAGATGGCACCTGATAACAAGAGCCTTGGTCGATTTATCCTCGATGGAATCCCACCAGCCCCACGTGGTATGCCACAAGTTGAAGTTAGTTTCTCCCTTGATAGTAACGGTATCTTGAATGTAACTGCTAAGGATAAAGGATCCGGCAAAGAACAGACAATCACCATTAAAGACAGTGGTAATCTGAGCAAAGATGATATCGAAAAAGCTCAAAAAGAAGCTGAAGCTCACGCTGATGAAGACAAGAAAAAGCGTGAAACTGCTGAAGCTCGTAACAATCTCGGAAATGCAGTTAACACTGCTGAAAAAATGCTTAAAGACTACGACGAAAAACTATCTGATGATGAGAAGGAGCAGATAAAGGATGGCGTTGAAGAGGCCGAAAAATCCCAAAATTCTGAAGAGAAGAATGATCTTGAAAAAGCAGCTAACAAGCTACTTGAGGTTATGCAACCTATTAGTATGAAAATGTATGAACAGGCGGCTAAGGAATCAGAAGACGAAAAATCAGATGATGATTCTGACGACAAGAAGGACTCTGACGAAAAGCCAGTTGAAGGCGAGATAGTTGACGAAAAAAAGTCTGATAAGAAGAAGTAGTTTGCTCTCATGAGTGAGAAGCTGCCAAGCAAAGAACCGTTCAAAAAGCGCGCACGCAAAATCACTCTAGCCATTGGTGCAGCGGCTTTGCTTGGTATTGTTATTTTGTAACTATAAGACTCAAGCATATAGCGCCTGAAAAGATGGTATACTTCTTGTAGAATGTTAAATTTTTTGAAGAAACGTGATAAAAAATTTGAGTCTATCTATCCATTCATATTGATTGTTGTAGCACTGCTGGGCTTGTACGCTAGTTTTTCCTTAACTGTTGAAAAAATTAATTTACTCGAAGACCCTGACTATATCCCTAGTTGTACGATTAGTCCGCTCGTTGCTTGCTCTCCAGTAATAGGTAGCAATCAAGCCAGAGCCTTTGGTTTTGAGAACACGTTTATCGGATTAAGCGCTTTTGGTATGTTGCTCGTAGTGGGTGTAATCTTGCTAGCATCAGAGGGAGATTTGAGATTAAAAAAATGGTTCTGGCAGGCATTCTGGGCGGGACATGTTTTCGGAATTTTATTTGTAGCCTGGATGATCAGTCAGTCACTATTTGTGATTGGCAAGCTGTGTATATATTGTATGTTGGTTTGGAGTATCACAATCCCATTATTCATATTAACTACACGTTTCACGCTTGATAATGGTGTTTTCGGCAAGCATCCAAAACTAACTAAGTTTTTCCAAGGTAATTCAATAAAATTAATTGCAGTCCTTTATGTCATAGTTATTTTGATGATTCTTTTTAGACATTGGGATTACTGGGTAGGTATATTTAGCTAGATGGATGATGCCGAGCTTTTAACTAATCTTCACATACTAGAACTTGAGAAACCAACGAATAAAGACAGTATCCAACGATCATATAGAAGGCTCGTTAAAATACACCACCCAGATCGAGGCGGTGTTAGCGCGCAATTTGTTGCTATCAAACAAGCCTATGACAATCTATCAAAAGTTGATGAGAATATTTTAGCGTCAGTTAATAAGTCGAGACAGAGAAACCAAAATAGTAAGTCCGTTGAGTATATTCATCTTGATGGATTTGTCCAGGATAATAAACTATATTGGCGGGAAAAAGGCGTTAGCTATTATGAACCCGAGAACCCAACGATGGTCGGTTTTTTTCGAGCAGCTCGAGCACGAGAAAATTCCTGCCAGAAATGCGTCGGTAGCGGGATTATCACAAGACAAACGGCCGATCCTGGTGGAATGATTACTTTGGAAGAATTTCTTTGTGATTGCCAAAAAATACAGATATCATCTGGCACTCCCCAAGCTTAAGTGCTAAAATAGATAAACATTATGAGTAAACGTGATTATTATGAAATTTTAGGTGTTAGCAAAACAGCTAGTGCTGATGAGATTAAGAAAGCCTACCGAAAAATTGCCGTTAAGTTGCATCCTGATCGACCTGAAGGCGATGAAGAAAAATTTAAAGAAGTTAATGAGGCCTATGAAGTCTTAAAAGATGAGTCGAAGAAGCAACGATATGATCAGTTTGGTCATGCGGGCGTTGGTAGTAGTGCCTCAAGTGCTGGTCGCGGTGGCGGTTATGAAGATATCTTTAATGGTTTTGGTGGTCAGCAAGGTCGAGTAAATGTGGACTTTGGCGATGGCGGTATTGGTGATATCTTTGAAAGTTTTTTTGGCGGAGCAGCTGGCGGTTCGCAGAGACAGCGCCAAACAAAAGCTGAGCGCGGCCGCGATGTCGAAGTTTCGGTAGAGCTTGATTTCAAAGAAGCTATTTTTGGTATAGAAAAAGAAATTGAAATGAAGTTGAACGACACCTGCGAGCACTGCAAGGGCAAAAAAGCTGAACCTGGTTATGAACTAAAAACCTGCGAAACCTGTAAGGGTAGTGGTCAGCAAACAAGAGTAACACGAACAGTTTTTGGTAATATCCAGCAAGCTAGTATTTGCAGTACCTGCAAGGGTGAGGGTAAAATTCCCGAAAAGGAGTGTAGTGTTTGTAAAGGCAATGGTGTTACTCTACAGCAGAAGAAAACAAAACTAAAGATTCCTGCTGGGATTGATGACGGTGCTACTATTCGTCTTACAGGTAGAGGTGAAACTGCTAGTAACGGTAATAGTGGTGATCTTTACGTTGTTGTTCGAGTTAAGCCTGACAAGAAATTCACTCGTGATGGAGATTTAATTTTATCTGATGAAATTATTGATATGGTTGCGGCAGCACTCGGTACAGAGATTAAAATCGATACAGTAGAGGGTGTGAAAACGCTTAAGATTCCATCCGGTACACAGAGTGGCAGTGACTTCAA
>CAZUNB010000003.1:0-28843 GCA_964622235.1 uncultured Candidatus Saccharibacteria bacterium
TCACCAGAGTTGGCGACGGAATTGCTTGTATTTTCGGTTTGAATGATGCTGGATATAACGAAATGATTGAGATCGAAACTACTAAGGGTGACCGAGTTACAGCTTTCGCGCTTAACTTAATGGAAGATGAGATTGGTGCTGTGATCCTCGGCGATGACACTGATGTTGTTTCTGGTGCCAAGGTTCATATGACTGGTAAAGTCGTTGAAGTCCCAGTTGGTCCTGAACTGATTGGTCGAGTTATCGACCCGCTCGGTAAGCCACTTGATGGCAAAGGTCCGATTAAGACTACTAAAACTGACTTTGTCGAGAAGCTTGCTCCTGGTGTCATGGATCGAAAGTCAGTTCATGAACCTGTTATGACTGGTATTATGTCTATCGATGCCATGATTCCAATCGGTCGTGGTCAGCGAGAGTTAATTATTGGTGATCGTAAAACAGGAAAAACAGCCGTTGCAATCGATACTATGATTAACCAGGCTCGCCAAGATTCTGATATCGTCAGTATCTATGTAGCAATCGGACAGAAGAACGCTACGGTTGCTCGACTCGTTGAACGACTCCGGAAAGAAGGCGTTATGGATAAAGCAATCGTTATCTCAACTTCAGCTTCCGACCCTGCTCCACTCCAGTTCCTCGCTCCGTACGCTGGTGCAACAATCGGTGAATATTTCCGCGATAATAAACAACACGCTTTAATTATCTATGATGATTTATCAAAACACGCTGTTGCATATCGTCAGATGTCACTCTTACTCCGCCGCCCACCAGGACGTGAGGCTTACCCGGGTGACGTTTTCTACCTACACTCACGCTTGCTTGAACGTTCAGCCAAGATGAGCGATGAAAAAGGTGCAGGATCATTGACCGCCCTCCCAATCATCGAAACTCAGGCTGACGATATTTCTGCTTTCGTTCCAACTAATGTTATATCCATCACTGACGGACAGATTTTCTTGAAATCAGACCTGTTTAACAAAGGTGTTCGTCCAGCTGTTGATGTGGGACTGTCGGTTTCTCGTGTTGGTGGTGCTGCACAGCGACCGAACCTTAAAAAAGTGTCAGGAAATATGCGACTTGAATTGGCGCAATTCCGTGAACTTGAAGCTTTTTCACAGTTCTCAAGTGATCTCGATGAAGATACCAAATCAAAGATTGAGCGTGGTAAACGTTTAACCGAACTTCTCAAACAGCCACAGTACTCTCCACTAAGCTTGGCTGAGCAGGTCGCAATTGTTGTCGCGGCTACTGGTGGTAATTTTGACACAATCCCTGTTGATCACATGGTTCAAGCTAAGACGAAATTCGTCAAACAGCTACACAGTGAACATAAAAAGCTTGTAACTACCTTATCCAAAGGTGAAAAACCAACTAGTGAAGAGTTAGCTGAGATAAAATTACTCGCTGATTCAGTTGCAAAACAATACGAGGACAAGAGCGAATAATATGGCAAATGAAAGAACTGTGGCGCTATTAGCTGAGGAGATTACTGGTGAATTAATCGATGGGGGGTGGAATACCCTCTACGATAACGGTGGATTTTTGGCTGAGAATACTGGAACTGACAACGAAACAGCCTTAGTACCATTTGATGACACTAAAAACGTGGAACCAGGTGATATAGTCCCAGTTTATTTGCATGAGCTAATGAAACTTCGACTGCCGTATAGTAGAGACTATCAATCGGAAGAAAACTATTATCGCGACCTTGGCAATCTTACGGCAGCCGTAGCGGCGAGGTTAATAGCCCAACGCGGTCTTGATGACGTAGAAAATCGAGCCCCGCATATGAGCGATGATTTTGTAGCTAGATCCCTCCCGTCTCCATGGGAGGTTTTGAATGGCTAATACTCAGGCGATTCGTCGTCGCATCACCAGTACTAAAAATACTCGCCAGATTACAAAGGCGATGGAGCTAGTTAGTGCCAGTAAAATGCGCCGAGCACAAGAATCAGCTCTCAAGACTCGTGCCTATCGTAATACAGCTCGCCAAATCTTGAAGCGACTCGAAAAGCTAAACACTGCTGGAAATGTCTCTAGTAGCTCGCCACTTTTTGATGAGCGTCCAGTCTCTCAGCGGCTATACATTGTCATCACCAGCGATCGAGGATTGGCTGGTGCCTACAACAATAATGTAATTCGACTATTTAACTTTCAACTTCAGAGAGACGAGAAAGAAAAAATTTCTTCGAGTGCGATTGTAATTGGTAAAAAAGCAGCAAGTTTCGTCAGCAAGATTGAAAGTGTCAACCTACTCGGTGTCTATACTGACTTTTCCGATAGACCAAACATCGAAGATATCAAGCCAATTCTGCAAACTGCAACGAAAGCATTTTTGCCAGATCACAGTTCTAACGACTTACCTCAGGTCGAAGAAGTTGTTTTAATCTACACTGAGTTTCACAGCAGTATCAATCAAGAGGTTACAGCTTTAAGCCTATTACCTGCTACCGTCAATAGCGACGTAACTGAAGATGTTGTTAGCAGCAATGCTACTAATGATGACCAGGTTGATGCTGAGGCTTTTGAGCCAAGCCCGCAAGCTGTTCTTGATAAAGTCGTGCCGAAATTAGTCGAAGCTCAAGCAATGCAGGCATTCCTAGAAGCTACTGCTAGCGAGCATAGTATGCGTATGTTGGCTATGAAAAACGCCAGTGACAATGCGAATGATTTGATTGATGACCTGACGCTTGCTTTTAACTCGGCGCGACAAGCAGCAATTACCCAGGAGATAGCAGAGATAACCGGCGGCGCAGTTGCGATTAACTAGACCTAGGAATGTAATGGAAACTATAACCGAACAACATGAAACCGGCGCGAAATTAAGAGCCACGTTGAGTAGTATGATGTTGGATGCTAGATTCAACCGCATCTTTAATAGCCTTAATGGGGCTACATGTGCAGGTACGGATTCTGGTGATTCTGTAGATCGTCCTTCCGGTACTTTTCCTTCTTTATTATTGCTGGTTGGGGGTGAAGGTGTAACTGTAGTACCCACAGTTGAAGGTGACGTTAGAAGAATCCCACTTTCCGAACTGACGGCGGACTATATTCTGAGCATAGACCATCACCCAGCAGGAACTCTTGCGATTTGCGATGGTACTGTCTCGCAATATGATGGTTTAGCGAAAGTTCTCTACGGAATGGACGTAGTTTCACTAAGAAATGAAAGTGGTCTTTATGATGAAACAATTAAAAGATTTTTAGAAAATAAAGGAGAATAACATGGCAGAAGTAACAACTAAATCAAAGATAAGTACTGGTGTAATTAGCCAAGTAGTCGGAGCCGTACTCGACGTTGAATTCGACGGTGCACTTCCAGAGATCTATGATGCACTGACAATCGAACATGACGGTGGCGTTCTCGTTGTCGAAGTCGCATCACATCTCGGTAGTTCAAGTGTTCGAGCGATTGCCCTTGGAGGAACTGAAGGACTAAAGCGCGGGCAAGAAGTGGTCGCAACTGGCGCTCCAGTCAGTGTCCCAGTCGGTGATGACACACAAGGTAGAATGTTCGGTGTTACGGGAATTCCAATCGACGGTAAGCCAGATAAGTTCAAAACCCGTGCACCTATCCACCGCGCAGCTCCTGCACTTGAAGAACAAAGTACCACAACCGAAATTTTCGAAACTGGTATCAAGGTTATCGACCTTATCGCACCACTAACAAAAGGTGGAAAAGCTGGCCTCTTCGCCGGTGCTGGTGTCGGTAAGACCGTGCTTATCACTGAACTGATTAACAATATCGCAAAGGAACATGGCGGAAATTCTGTCTTCGCTGGTGTTGGTGAGCGAACTCGAGAAGGCAATGATTTATACTATGAAATGGAAGATTCTGGCGTGCTCAGCAAAACTAGTCTCGTCTTTGGACAGATGAGTGAACCTCCTGGAAGTCGTCTTCGTGTTGCGCTTTCCGGTCTAACAATGGCGGAAGCTTTCCGTGACCAAGGCAAAGATGTCTTGTTCTTTGTCGACAATATTTTCCGCTTTACCCAAGCTGGCTCAGAGGTTTCTGCCCTGCTTGGTCGATTACCATCAGCTGTCGGTTACCAGCCAAACCTTGCTACAGAAATGGGTTCTATGCAGGAACGAATTACGTCGACAAAAACTGGTTCAATTACTTCTGTTCAGGCTGTCTATGTGCCAGCTGACGACTTGACCGACCCTGCTCCGGCGACAACTTTCGCCCATCTTGACACGACTATCGTTATGAATCGATCGCTTAGTGAGCTTGGTCTCTACCCTGCGGTTGATCCGCTCAACAGTAGTTCGTCAGTTCTCGATCCAGAAATTGTTGGTGGAGAACACTACCGTGTCGCAACCGAAGTTCTGCGTGTCTTACAACGCTATGAAGATCTCAAAGACATCATCGCGATTCTTGGTATGGAAGAACTTTCTGACGAAGACAAGCAGTCTGTTGCTCGAGCTCGTCGAATTCAACGATTTTTGACGCAACCTTTCAATGTCGCTGAAGTTTTCTCTGGAATTCCAGGAGTCTATGTTCCCCTCGAAGAAACAGTCAAAGGTTTTGCCGAAATCATCGACGGTAAACACGATAAGCTACCTGAAGATGCATTCTATATGGTCAGTAACATCGAATCAGCAGTTAAAAAAGGGAATAAATAACCTATAATGACCAATGATGCTAGAAAATTATTCGAGGAGCGTGATGATACCTTTCGCATGTTGGACGAAATGACAATCACCATGCTTGATTTAATGCCACCTGGTAGGAGTGTAAGGAGTAGACATGTTATTGAGGAGCTTGGACACGGAATCCGACGAATAGCCAACAGAACGACTAGTAGAGACGGCATCGATTTTGAAACTGTCTTTCCATCCGGAAGTATCGATAATCCTAATGATCCGAGATTTATTGCCACACAGGCGATTGCTGGATTTCGTGAAAGCGGTATTAGGATAGGGCCATTTCGTAGAGGAAAAATTATCGGAGTAGCGAGAATTGTTGCTGCAACAGCTGATGTCGAGGGTATGGAAGTATGATTACATTTGAATTGGTAACTCTGGAAGGCGTCAAGTTCAGTGCTGAAGCGCATGAGATTATTATTCCAACTCCAGATGGATTAATTGCTGTTTTTCCTGATCACATGCCATTGATCTCAATAGCTTCTCCGGGAATAATCTCAGTACGAAAACGAGCGAACGACCCTGATGACGCTATGGAAAACTTCGCGACTAACGGTGGAGTTATCGAAGTCGTCACAGGCCGTAAATTGCGGCTCTTAGCCGATCAAGCTCAGAGTGCTGATGATATTGACGAAGCAGCAGCAAAAACCGCTCTTGAACGCGCTATGAAGCTCCGAGCTGATGCTGATGACCAGATAAGTCTAGCAGATGCCGATGCGCAAATCATGCAACTTGCAGCACAGCTAAAAGTCGCCGGTTTACGACGTAGAAAACGTAAGTTCTAGTCTTCTTAATAATATAAAGTACTATTTGTAAAAAAAGTGCTTGCACTGTGTTTTTCTATGTGCTAAAATTCTAGCTTGTTTTTAAATTAACTATTTAATATTTCATGACATTGGTGGATGTGCAGGATGGCACCTGTAGGTCTATTATTTGACGGACAAGGATTTTATGCCAGAAGTTTTGCCAGACCAAGAAGCTCATGGTGCTGAAGTAGATCAGAAAAAGCGAAATACTCTTCGGCTTTTACTTATGGGAGCTGGCAGTGCAGCTACAACTTATGCAATTGGTGATGCTGCAATCGAGCACCAAGGTGACAACGCCAAACATGAAACTACTGATATAACAAACATTTCTGAAAATCCTGATGTTCCGGAAGGTCACGGTTTACTCGGGAAAGAAACTAAAGAACCAGCTGATTCAGAAGAAACCGAACATGGGCTCTCTAGCGCCAATCTCTGGACTTCGCTTCCAGTGGTAGGTGCTTTTTTCAAAACTGTAATCGATAATGTCCGAGGCAAACCATTTGGAACTGAAAGTTTTCTTACTATTCTACCTATCGAGCTTACTCGTCTTGCAGTACTAAAAGTTGCCGATAAACATGCATTTGAACATGAATCAAAAGATATCATGATTAGTATGTTGGTCATGGGAGGATTGGTGAATATTGCTGAGTTTACGCAGCACACGCAATTGGACGAGGAGGCACTACGAAAAGACGTCAACCTCATTATGGATAAAGTTTCCGACAAAAAGCCGGAGATGCCGAGTCTTGATGCTGGAGTTGAAGCTTGGAAAGTTTTTACCGACAAACAATCTGAGTATGTTAGGCTTACCGCCTCAGATGGTCTTGGTATAGCTGGCGCTATCGCTCCAATGTTAACTACCTATAGCGCAACATCACTAACAGATGGAATCTCAACCAATATGTCTGAAAATTTGGCTATGTTGAAATATGCTGAACGTGTACAGAAAAGACTCACTGATGATGGCACTATTAGTATTTCCGATGAAGAATCAATTGAGTTAGCAACTGCAGCAGCAAGTGATTCTGATGAATTAATGAATGGTAACGATGGTTATGCGAACCTACTTCTTACATATGCATCCAATATACAGGGAGCATCATTCCTCGGTGATCCACCAAACTTCTTCTATATCTTGAACAATGGTATTTCAGAATGGCTGAAAATGAGTGTTGAAAATATTACGAAATCGAATTTATCAGCCGCAATTGCTACATCACATTGGGTCTCTAAGGCGACTGGCAGTAATCAAAAAGACAATTTGAAAATGGTGAAGGATGGAGCATTAAGTGCTGCGCGATCAGCAAAAGGCATGTTCAATTCACTCACTACACCAACCACGTCAGCACGGAAAAATAAAAAAATGGCAGAATCTTGTTTTCGATATCTGCAAGAGTATGGAACAACAGAAGATGGAAGAATGAGCACTGATGATCTGAGTAAACTTATTTCTCATTTTGAATCTATGCCCAGAACACCATTTACCTTTGATCTCCGCGGCATGGAGGGTGCGGTTAAAGGTTCTAGGACTGCCCGGGCTGCCAAGAAAATTGCCGGAGCCTTAGGCTGGGAGAGTTTTATTCGAAACGATGAAGCAGACCGTTTTGCTCGAGACCTTTATAGCGCCAAACAAAATCCTGGAGAGACCGTATCGTTTAAGGGACCTGAAGGACTGATCAAGGAAGGAGACGATCCAGAAGACATCTTCATGTCTATCCTTACGCAGTACGGAATTCTGAAGAATAGCGCGCGCGCGGATGGTCTAGCTACTATGATGACTCGATTAGCAAAAGCCAAAAGTGGTGATGACGAAGAAGCTAGCTTCAGCGACGAAGATCTTGAATTCTTGCAAGAGATAAAGATTGACCCCGACTTGGACCCGCATAGCGACCACAACACTAGGCTATCAGAGGAAAACGATGCCACAGAAGTAACTGACGCTATGAAAGAAATCTTTAATGATGAAAATCTTAATGACGAAGAAAAACGAATAGCACTTACTAGCTTGATGAGTGAGGCTACTACTTTCGCACCACACGATCTTCGAAAAACACTTGATTTCGCTTGGGCGCAAATGATAGATGCCGATAAAGTAGATAAGCATGCCGAGGAAAATAAGGGCTACTCACACGCAGCGCAGGAAGTATTTAAAGCACTCTCAACCCAGATCCTAGCAGCAAACTCCTTAGCAACTATGTTTAAGGGAATTTTTGAAGGGGTCGGAAAAGATATGCCACTGGATGCGAAAGCAGGTCTCGTGTTGTCGGCGACCGGACTCATTACTGCGTTTGCAGATAATGTTGTGGCTTATGTATTTGCAGAAGAAGTTTTAGGCTCAATTTATAAAGAGGAATATGGAACAGAAAAGTTTGAATCAGATCAATTCAAAGGTCTTCGAGCTAGGATTTCACGAGCAGCAATATCTATGGCTGTTATTGCTGGTTCATCCGATTTGATAGCAAATGGTGCAAATTTTGGAAATAATAAGAAAGAAGCTAAGCCGAAAATAGTCGATGGAAAAGTAAGTGGCTTCACTGTTACTGATATTCCGAGAGAACTAAGCGAAAGCTTCGGAAATCTTGCCGGTTATTCATTTATTAATTCAGGTGCCGCAATTGCTGAACAGTTATTTCATTTACATCATGTCAATAGTAGTTTTACTAAAGCTGCTTAGCGTAAATAAATAAGAATCGCATAGTGCGAATCAATAGTGCATCATTGTGCAAAAAGCGTCAAGCAATTATCTAATTTTTGAGAGGTCTATGTAGTTTCGCCAATCGACAGTTGAGGCGACATCGATTTCGTCGAGTTTATCTAAATCAATCCATTCGGCTTTTTTAAGGTTTTCCTTTGCGAATTCATCAAAGTTATCGGTTGTGATGTCACCATCAATCATCTTACAACGATAGTAAATAAGTGTTGAGTGTAAGTACCCCTCAGAAATATAATTTCCAGCATAAAAACTAGTCTTAACGCGAACAACATCCTGCATTTCAACAGTTAGTCCCGTTTCTTCTTTCACTTCTCGCCCAAGAGCTTCACGAGTGGTTTCTCCCAGCTCCACACCTCCACCTGGTAGGTCGTAGCCACCCTGTTCGTGTGGAAGTAGTAGTAGTTTGCCATCGTTGACAATCAAGCCGTACACGGCTAATCGCATCTTGAGAGAATTAGTTGGTACTTCAAATTCATCTCCGTCTAAATCAATACACACTGTCATATCATCTGGCATTTATTTGTTCTCCATTTAATGTTCAATTTGAGAATATCAGAAAGTTTATATTAAAGGCAAACCACACCAAGACAAAGGTAGATTACTATCCGACGAATAAATAAACACCGTACCAGACTATAACTCCAGCAATATAACCTGCCAGAGCTGGTACCGTAGCAGTCTTGAAGTAGTAACTAAAATTAAGTTCTTTAACCTGACCCATTGCAGCTACACCTGCCGCCGAGCCAATTACTAGAAGTGAACCGCCTGTACCAGCAGTTAACGCTAGTAATATCCAAATGATGTCCTTAGTCTCGGGGAATATTTTCAGAGCTGCGGCAACTAATGGAACGTTATCTAGTATTGATGAAACACCTCCGAGAGCGACACTACCCGCAATAAGTCTGTTGATACTACCGTCGCCGAACAAGTGACCACCTAGATAGTCAAGAATGCCCATATGCGCAATTGCACCAACAGCCAGTAAAATCCCTATGAAGAACATCAATGTTGAAACATCGGCCTTTTCGAGCATATTTATTATATCGCCGTTTTTGTGGTGTTCGCTTCCCTTTTTTGCCTTATAATCATTAACAATCCAGACTACTCCAAGCCCCAATAGCAGACCTAGGAATGGTGGCAATCCTATAATACTAAAGATAACTGGCATGGCGAATGAGCCAAAACCAATAGCAATCATAGTCCAGTCAGGATTAGCGGTCTTGCCTTTAATTGGCATAGGTCGTTCGGCCTTTTCATGTTGAGTAATTTTTCGACTGAGTAGATAGTGAGGCACCGCAAAGGTTACGAAAGCAGGAATCATTCCTAATGTTAACAGTTCACCAGCGCTAGCTTTGCCTGCTAACCAAATCATAATAGTTGTAACATCACCGAGTGGGCTTGGAGCACCCCCGGCATTAGCTGCGATAACTGTTGCTGCTACAAATATAAGAAAGCTCTTTTTATGTGAATAGATCTTGCGACCAATCTGAATCATTATTAATGTAGTTGTTAAGTTATCCAATACTCCAGATAGAAAAAAGGTCACAATTCCTAAAATCCAAAAAAGTTGAGCTGAGCTCAACTTTTTTTCCATTATCTTCTCCTGCACCCAATCGAATAGACCAAAGTGTATCATCATCTCAACAATCGTCATGGCAGATAACAAAAAAACAACTATACTAAAAATCTCTTGACTGTCATGCAGAAGGCTCTCTGAAACTTCCTTACCGTCACCAGTCATGAGTACAGCTAAAAGCCACAGAAAAGCACCAAGTGCAATTGCTACACCAGACTTATTGATATGAAATTTATCTTCAAGAGCTATAAATACGTAAGCTAACGTGAATAGCCCAATTCCGAGAATTGAGTAGATATTGAAAACGTTTTCGGGCATAGTATTTCCTAACTATCTTTAACGTAAGAAATAAATATACGTCCGATTTTTTTTCACGTCAATATTTTTTTTGTCTTTTATTTTTTTATCTGTAATTAGAATCAAATATGTTCTATAACAATAGTTAAAAGTTCTTCCGTTGGCTTCCGATTATAGCCGTTTAAGTCGTTTAATTTTTAACTGTTGTTCTATCTCGACAATGCTGCATCAGGTGCTTTTCCTTGAAATTGAATATCAGGAATTCCTTCTTGGCTAAATCTAACCACGAAAATTTCTGCACCTCGGCTAGTTTCTAGCAAGCTTAAAGTTGCATTAGTTTGTTTTTCGGAAATATCGATAAGCTCTTCCGCTTGTATTGTCGGCACATCTTGCGATCGGATGTATACTGAAAGATTTTTTAGTAATGTAATATGCCTTGTTTTATCGTAGATGTAGTGCTGCTCACCTGTCTCATCATTTTTGGGATTTACGGTCCAAATATCGCCCTCAACTATAATAATATCCTGCTCTTCATGATTTCTATCTAGTATCACAACCTGAGCTGAACCAGTTTTAGTAGCTTTTTGAACTATGGACAATAGTTCCGCTGATTCATCAGTGGTTACTCCATAATAGTTTGAGTTTTTGGGTTCTAGACTTGCGTTACAATGGCCACAGCCGCAGCCCTTTGCTCCATCAGGATGGTGTATGTCGGTGTGCCAGGTATAGATCTCTCCAATCGATTGTTTGTAGTCATGGACAATAGCGAATGCTACTTCAGGCGTTATTTCATCAAAGCTGAGTAGCGCCATGGATAATCCAAGGTCTGCTCCTGCAAATGCTGTGGATCCAGCAGCTTGTGCTTCTGTATATCCACCGTCGACACAGCGCGTACCGGCCGCAGTTTTTCTTTTGTTTGTCTCTACATGTTTTCGAACTGTTTTGATACCGCTCATGATGCTCCTGTCAATTATTGTGCACATACTTATTTAACTTTTGTTTACCAAGATAGACTATACGCCTATTTTAGGACTACGTTAAAAATAAAAAGTAATTCTAGCTAGGCAGCAGCACCAACAAGCTGTATTGGAATATCATCGCCATGCTCGTCTACAAGAAGAGTCATTAAAGCACCATGTCTAACAGTAGAGGCGCGTCGTATAGCTCTAGGTCTCAATGGTATAATGTTACTTATCGCCCTGTATAGATCGAGCAGATCATTACCAAAATTAGCATGGAAAGAAGCGAAACCAGCATCGGCCGCTTCTTGAACTTTAAGTACACCCCTATTTCTATAGTCAGCAATAAATAGTACTTTTCCAGTCTTACCATTGTGCTCACCGATTAGCTTTGCGGTTGGAATTGAGTCTCCATCTGTATCATTAGTCTGCATATTAACTAAGGCCGATGTCTGTGCTTCAGGATCTTCTCCGACGAGTCCACTCTCAATCAACCTGCCGGCTGCTTCTGAGATCATTTCAACTTCAGACTCTGAGATGGTAGGTAGAATACTTGTGCTGCGTTCAAGTACACGATTATGCTGATCTGGATCCTGCATGGTTCGTAAGCTAGCGAAAGCCTTCAAAAGAGCTGCACAACCCTCATGATTGAACATTGCAGCATCTCCGTTCTGTAAAGCATCCGTACTAATAATCTTTGCAAGAGAATCCAATGTAATTCTTCGCTCTACAAAGCTATTGGGAGCGGCTACTTCATAAGCTACAGCTACGTCAAGGGCAGTTCCATAAGGACCGCCACCAGTTTGTAGATAATCAGGCATCTCATCGATCCCAAATTGCTCAAGGGGTACACTGTCCGGCTTAACTGGGCGGTCATCCATGCACAACCATAGGTCAGGGCTTCCATCTTTTTCGGGAAGCACGTCTAAATAATCAGTCGCTGAAAGTCCCATACATTTCCTTTTTTATTGCAAGAAATAATATTACCACATCATACTATATAAAAGATATATTGTAATATTTAATATTATATAGTATAATCTATAAATATGCATACTCAAATCGATGACCGAGTAGAGTTTGAGCCGAGACATGGTTTATTCCCTATTATGTTAGAGAGCTTAAACCCCGAGGCTGGAAGGTTTCTTCGTTTCGGAGAAGAAGAACTTGATTTTATTGCTGGAGCAAATATAGATCTCTTGACTGAAGATAGCCTTGCCCGCGTGTTGTTGGAAGGCCAAGTTAGAGATTCGTTACAAACTGCTACTGACGAACAAGCAACAGGATATAGAGCTGGGGTTTGTTTTGGTCTGGCAATATTACGAAGACAAATGAGCAGTACAGGTGTCGATGATTATTCATCGGATATAGTAGACCCTGAGACTCTACGTACACTGCAAGATGAGATCGGCTATGGTGACAACGAAGCTGGATTCAACACCTATCCTTGGACTAGCTCTAATGCCAGAGAACCGGCGCATAATGTAGCAGAGTATGCAGTTTGGTCGCGCTATTTTGACAATCCAAGCACTCTAGCGGTCTACGGCTTATTACGCCACCACTGGCAGCACCTAGGTTTTATGAATGACTTAGACGATGGGCCAATTGCTGACTATGTCACGAACGGCTTGGCTGACACTCTCGCGTTGTTCGCAGAAGTCGAAGGATCTAATTTTCGTGCCGAGGAAACTGTTGAATCTAATTTTTACGACCCAGAATTACATTTTCCTTTTTTTCAAGGTCCTTCTGAGGTAGACATAGGTGAGCCAAATTTTCGACTTGTAGATGCATATTTTGAACTAGATCCGGCTGACCTCAATAGTGGAAGGCCAATTGATTTTTCAGCAAGATATAGCCAATCTGGATATACTGTAAAATTCGAGACAAACGATGGTAAGGCTACACAAGAAAGATGGTGGAGTAACTCTATACCAGTTGGAGCAGAGATTAAAGTGTTGCGTACTTTTGACTCTCGTCTTGTCATGTTTGACCCTAGCCGTAATAGAATTGTTCAAGTTGGCGAGAAAGATTCAATCAAAGATTTTGCTTTAGAAGACAGAGATGTTTTGTTAGTTAATACAGCGCCTAATTCTAAAAACCCAGATCTTGTTTCAATGTGCTATCCGTTCGTTATTGATAGTGCCATAGCGGGAGAAGCCGAAGCTGTAAATATCGTTGCGCTAGTTCGCGATGGTGATTGGCATACAATTGGAGATGATCTTGAAAAAATCAACGATGCGAATCGAGCTATAGTTGTTGAAGGAACAAATATATTTGCAAAAGATATTGCTGGAAGAAAAAAACATCGAGATAGCTTTCTAGGAAGGCACGCTCTAGGTCTCAGGAACGCGGCACCGTATGTGACTATGGCGGTTTTATGGGCGGCGGCTCCCAGCCTAAAATTACCTACTCAATTATTGCTAGAGGTTGTTTCTGGTGGTCTGATGTGGAGGGTCACGAAGCCACCAAAATTGACTAAAATACCCAACTCAAAGACATTGGACTGATAGGTTGCAACAGATATATTTATTTTAGTACGAAGCCATCTGCCGTTTGGTAGTGAGTTAAAACTTTTTTCTATCAAAGAAAAGTTTATCGACTAAACCTGTAGGATTCAACGGATTTCTGGCGGTTTGAAAAGTATGTTTTGTAGTGATTCTCCAAATCTTTCGGCAGTGTTTTTACTTCGCTGCCGACAATCGAGTGAGATTCATCACGAATAACTTCGTCGCTCTCTTTGTTATATGCATCTATTTCCTCGACGATGTCTGGACCAAATGTGTCTATTTTATTTTGTATTAATTCATCAATTTGTGTTTTTTCTTTCTCGCTGAGACGCGAGTACACCACATGAAGCATTTCGTGAGCAGCAGTTACAACCGACTGCTGATAGTATTCTTCATTATTACTAGCTAGGATATATATTCTCCGACCTTCTACGCACCCTAATGGTTCTTTTGCCCGACCACAAAAACTTGAGATAGTTGCTTGATCAGTAAAAATCGGATCGAAGCGATAAAATAGTCTTCTACCTTTTTCGCCCATTCCCGCATCGCTTGCGATTTGTTCAACTTCTCTACTCGGCTGATATGATTTTAGTGCAAAAAAATCACCGATTTCTGGCGCATTTGGAATAGCAATTGCTCCAATCAGGATAACAAAAACGAGCAGAGCTAGTTGAAAGGCAGTACTTTTCTTCATCTAGCTATGGTATCAGACAAGTAATTTTTTTTCTGTTCCTTCAATGCCAATGTTATAATTTTTTCAAAAAAACAAAACAAGTATATAAGGGTTTTTTACGATTAAAAATAACTAAGCTTGTAAAATATTCATACTTAATGTATATTATATGATTATATGTCAAATAACTAATTTAGAAGGAAATACAATATGCCAGAACAAGACAAACCTCATGAAACTTTGCCCGAAGGAACTTTAAGTAGTACTGATGAGCGTGCGCCAATAGACCTTGAACCAGCAGAAAGAAATTTGAGGTTTATTGCATCTGGTCTTCAGGACACAAATGAGATTAGACTCAGGATTGATGGGATGACTCAAGAAGGGTTGAGATTCTATTCCATCGGTGCTGCAGTCTACGGTGGAGCGATAACCGCTTTAACACAATATGGTGATATGGTGACACGTCCTCAGGCTCTAGAAGCAAATGCGGCTGATCATGAATCACCACCGTTGCCTGCGCCAAACGAACATGTGCCGGAGATAATTGGATTTGCTACTTTAGCTATTGTAGGAGCACTATCGCTTGCAAGAGCCTATAATCATTTTTTTGGATTTTCTACTAGACGAGATCGAAGAATTGCGGCCGAAGGAAGAAAAATATTTTTAAATAAATTTCACGGTTCACTTGAGGGCTTGATCTCTTCTCCTTCACCTGTAGTACAGGGTAATCTAGCAAGTTATGATCGTAATCTAAATGAGTTGGGACTTCCAGGAGTTAGAAAAATCCGACAGCCACTAGGTTCTATGACCGATGAAACAGAGGAGCCACGAGTTTTCGATGAGAAGCAACGTCGCTGGATTGGACCTGACCAATTTGATTTTAAAGACAATCAAAAGCGCTATGATGAGCTGGTCGAAGCGAAAAAATTACAACTCGAACAAAATAGGGAAAAATACTTAGACGCTATGGTTTGATACGATAAAAAATTCGCAAATTAATTCTATGTTTTAGAGATTATCTTGTGGTACTTAGCTTAACAAAATCTGAATTGCGACGATGATGAGCATTACGATCATTAATTTTTTTATGAATTTGTTGCCTTTTAGTATTGCTAATCGCGCGCCGATATAGCCACCTATACTCATGCCACATAGCAGGGCAATTGCTAGTGGAATATTGACTAAATTATTGCTTGCAAAGACGATGCTTGCAACCAACGATAGACCTAGCCATGAGGGCATATTAGTTGCTTGAGCAACTAACAACGTTTTTCCGAAAAAAAATGAATTCATAAAGATAAAAATAGTACCAGCGCCGGCTCCAATAAGTCCGCCAATCAAGCTCAAAACTAGAAAGACGATATATCCAATACTATTAATCATTTTTGATTTGGTCGTTTCGGTGAGCCCGATTTTTGGATTGAAAAGAATCATTATAATGGTCACAATGATGATTGATATAAATAGTCCTTTGAGTAAATGGGTGGGCGTGTGGTTGAGTAGTTCGCTACCTAAAAGTCCACCGATTAT
The DNA here is from genome assembly GCA_964622235.1 of uncultured Candidatus Saccharibacteria bacterium. Taxonomy (GTDB): domain Bacteria; phylum Patescibacteriota; class Saccharimonadia; order Saccharimonadales; family JAGPDM01; genus CAZUNB01. Next base: position 15,709 of record CAZUNB010000003.1, read on the forward strand.
TCCCAAAGGCAATAGTTTGAACGCCAAAACCCAATCGATTTTCTTAGCTTTGTTGTATTTATATAACGCAGTCATGCTGGCGCTAAGTGCCCCAACTCGGTTTGTGGCCAATGCCATTGGAAGCGGTAGACCAAGCAACGTCAAAACTCCAACACTGATGATCCCGCCGCCGCCCGCAGCAACACCGATACCGGCCGCCAGTAGCCCACCAGTAAACGTCAGAATGAAATTAAAAATCATGTGGAATATCGAATTTAGGTTTAATATCTAGTCGATTCCCAACAATCGGTATGACAAGAATTATTAATATAACTGCAAGGGTTGCAAACAATGGAACATTGGCAAAATAGGAATATTGCTGCGTTAAATAGCCGACAAGCAGACTGAATGGAATAGCAAAGAAGCGTGCGATTGCATTAATCAGGGAGATGCTAGCGGCTCGCTCACTGTTCGGTAGCCTTTCCTGAGTTTCACGCTGTGAAAATACTCTAAAAGTCTGCAGGCTGTGTAAAATTACAAAAACCACTAGAATCGCCATGATATTTCGGACGAAATAAATAGACAGAATCGCTACGAGTATAGAGAGGATTGTAAGATAGTATGCAAAATCTTTGTTAAACTTCCGTAAAAACACTGCGAAGTGGGCACCACTAACATACATTAAGCCAAGCAATCCACCAGCAACGCCAAACAGGTAAACTGGCAGGTCGATAGCTATGTAGTAAAGTTGGTAATATTCAAATGTTATGTGAACCAAAATATCCATTACAATCATCGCAAATAGCAGATTGATCATAGCTTTTTTAGAGATAATGTTTTTGAAGGCTTGTTTGGCGTGTAAGAAATTAGTCTCTGCACGGGTATGTTGCTTCGGCTCGTTGATTAGCAGAAAGATGATGATTGACAGAATCATCGGAAAAAGCGTAAAAATATAAACTTCTCGAAAGCCAAATGATGCAGCTATCAAACCTCCAATGACTGAGCTAGCTGCTAAGGCGAAACCCTGTGATCCGATAACCAGCGCAAGATATTTTTCGTAGTGTTGCTGTTGATTATCTTTTTTTAACAGATCATATAATAACGACTCAGCAGTACCTGATTGATTAGCAAAGTATAACCCCCAAAAGGCGGTAGCAAGTATCATTGCGTTAAAACTTTCACCAAACGCATAGATTGCTGAACCCGTCATCAGCGCAAGACTGGCAAGAACCATTGTTCCTTTTCGACTCCATCGATCTGCTAGTACGCCCGACGGGAATTCGAACACTAAAATTGACCCTACGACAACTACTCCGATAATACCGATTTGCTGGTAATCTAAGCCAATTTCATTCCTCAAGAATAGTTTTTCGACAGCATAAAAGAAGACGACTCCTTGTAGGAAATATCCAATCCCGAGCAACCACAAGTTTTTCCTCAGTGAACTAGGAAGATTGTTGGAACCACTCACGGATATCTCTCTCGTCGCGCTGCATTTGTTCGATTAGCTCCTCTGCACCGTCAAACCGTACACTAGAACGTACTTTTTCAATGATGTTAACTTGAATCTTTTTACCGTACAAATCTCGGTCTTCAAAATCAAGAATGTGCGATTCTAGGCGTTTATTCAGCTCATGCAAGGTTTCAGAAGTACCAACATAAATCATGCTCGGCATATTTTGATGTTCTGGCTCGTCCTCGATACTGGTGTATCCGATAAAAATACCTTCATCGAGATCTGCCGGACAGTCTATGTTGGCGGTTGGGTAGCCAAATCTACGACCATTCCCCTGATGTGGCTCGACTATTCCACTGATGCTCTTATTCATTACTTGCTTTGTTTCTCACGATTAGTTGTTAGTATATCACAGATTTCTTTGCCATAATCTTCTAGCTTCTGCGGACCAATGCCTTTGATTTTAGCTAGTTCTTTTTCATTTTTGGGTTGATGGTGAGCGATTTCTTTCAAGGTTTTATCTGCGAGAACAATGTAACTAGGCATTTTGTTTCGAGTTGCTTTTTTAGTTCGCCATTCGCGCAATTGCTGATAAGTCCCTTCATCATAGTCTTCTGCGGTATCAATTGTCCCACGCCGGGCGATATTGGCTTTAATGATTATGTCTATTTGTTTGTCATCTAATATTTCAATTGCTTTGATTATTTGCTTTGAATTTTTACGCAGTTGCTCGTCGATATCAATAACTTCCGGCGCAACTGCAAGCGCAAACTCATTGATACCCCGTAGGTAGAGACCTTCGAGTCCGCGCAGACGAGAAAGTGCAACGTACCCCATACCGGCCTCAAAACTACGACTCAGGTCAATCTCGGCTTCGTCCAAGCTCATTCCTTGGCTTTTGTGGATCGTGATCGCCCAAGCCAGACGTAGTGGATATTGCGAAAATTCTGCTACCGTTCTTTGACCTTCGTTGATTTCCCAAGTGTAACGGCTTAAAACGAGCGGTTTTTTACGATCATGCAGAGCGATAATTGGTTCGTTGCTCAACTCATCAAAGCCGACTACCCTGCCTCGACTTCCATTGACATAGCCTGCAACTGGGTTGTTAACCACCGTCATAATCTCAGCACCAATTTTGAGCTCCAAGTTTTCTAGTACCATCGCGCTAGCGGTCAGACTTTTTACGCCCATTGCGTTGCCACTGGTTTGTGCTTCGAATTGAACGGATTCGTCGCTGAGGTCATCTAGCTTTTGTTGGTTTATAGTATCTACATCGATATTGTGTGTGAATAATTTAGTGATGTCGCCGTCGATATCATCGGTTTGTCTGGTTTGTAGCTCGTCGAGCTCATCAAAGCCAGCCTCGCCAGCTCGAATTTTTCGCAAGATCTTTAATAGGTTGTCTTCCTCTGTCCGATGCTGTTCGGTAATGTAGCAAACTTTAAACCTTGATTGCTTCCAGGCTTCACTTTGAAAAACGAACTTAGCTTTCGGTTGATCTTTTCTGCTAATCGGGGGGAGTTGAAATAAGTCACCGGACAAAACTATCTGAATTCCGCCGAATGGTTTGTCATTACCACGGATGGTTTTTAAAATTTTGTCGATGCTATCAAATCGGTCTGCGTCTAACATTGAAATTTCATCTATTATCAGGACCTGTAAGTCATTGAGACGTTTATTGAGGGTAGGTTTATTGGCAAAGTCGCTTAGCTCACTGTCATCAATTTTCCCACGGAGTCCGAGACCGCTGAAGCTGTGAATCGTCATGCCACCGAGATGAGTTGCGGCTATACCAGTTGTTGCCGTCACACCGTGCTTAATTTTGTTTTGTTTCAAAAAAGCTATAAATTGACGTAGGACGTGAGTTTTTCCAGCACCTGGCTCACCAGTCAAAAAGACACTATGTCCCATTTGAAGAATCTGGAGAGCTTGAGCTTGAGTCATACTGAAATAATGGCTTTAATTATGCTTGGAAGTTCTGAGCTGTTGATGAGATAGTCTGGGTTAGATGGCTTGATTCGGTCAGCTAATACTTCACCGTTGGTAAAAGCAATGGAGGCTACGTCAATAGTCTTGGCAATATTAACCTCCTCAGCAGTGTCACCAACTATTGCCAGTATTTCAATGTCGGGATGTTGTGTTTGATAATTTTCAACACGATGGAGTTTTCCATGAGTGTGAGCTTGGCTATTATCGTCGTTAGCGAGAACTGGAATATTAGAGAACCCAAAACCTTGAAGCCTATCTTCAATTTCTCTAGCGGTGTGATTGCTCAGTATTCCAAAACCAATATCGTGTTCTTTAAGAATCTGCAAACTTTCGTTTATGCCGATATGCGTTTTCATTGAAGGGGCCGCTACTTTGTAACTCTCGGACCAAAAATGTTTTTCAGAATTTAGTTGCTTTTGTTTGTCGGTGAAACCGATGCTGTCATACATTTTTGATAAAGGAATTTCAAAAACTTGTCTATGTAATGCTGTTAATTCATCAGTTGATAGCTCAGAGTATTCATGACCAACTCCACGTAACACGGCACGAAAAGCCTCGACGGAAGCCACTTCATCATCAAGAAAAGTTCCATTCCAGTCAAAAAAAACAATCCGTTTATTGATCAAAGTAATTTTCCCAGCCGATGTCTTTCAGTTTTTCAGCGGTGTCGATTACTTTGTCGTGCATGTTTTGCCGATATGTTTTTAGTCTATCTCTTACCTCAGCATTTTCGACCGCAATGATGGCAGCTGCAAAAAGTGCGGCATTAATCGAGCCGTTGGTTGGCATGACAGCCAAAGGCACTCCAGGTGGCATGGCGTTGTTTGATTTTATAGCAGCATCGTTGTTATCTCGAACAATTGGTACGGCGATCACTGGCAGCTCTGTATATGCTGCAGTCATCCCAGGTAAATGCGCCGAACCACCAGCCCCAGCGATGATGGTTTTTAGGCCTCGTTCTTGTGCTGAGCTTGCATAATCTGCCATTTTCTCGGGTGTTCTATGTGCGGAAACTACTTCAATTTCGTTTGTTATACCAAGTTCATCAAGTGTGGCTGCTGCATTTTTCATAATATCGAGATCACTATCTGAGCCAATGATAATTCCGACGATTGGTTGAGTGTTTTCTGTCATTGTATCTCCTTAAATTGTAACTAGACTATATGCTTCTTCGACGTTCTTTTTTGCTGTTTCCATTGTATCAGCTGTTGCGGTGATGTGTCCCATTTTTCGATCAACTTTAGTGTAGGCTTTGTCGTACAGATGAACCACGACCCCAGATATATTTTCAGCTTGGTCTATGCCTTCTGGTTTGGCCTCACCATTTCGTATACCAAGAATATTTATCATGACGGCAGCTGGAACCTTCATATTCGTTGAGCCAAGGTCTATACCGCTGATGGCTCGCAAATGCTGTTCAAACTGTGAAGTAACTGATCCTTCAATTGTCGGATGACCAGAGTTATGGACTCGTGGGGCAATCTCATTGATTAATATTTCACCTGTTTTTGTTAGAAACATTTCAATTGCAAAAACTCCAGCTCCATGAAGCACTTTCGAGGTTTTATCGGCAATTTCTCTAGCTTTTTTATCTACACCATCTTTGAATTCGCCAGGTAAAAAAACTTCATGGCAGATATTGTTGATATGAACAGTCTCAACTGTTGGGTAGACAACGGAGTTCCCTTTTATGTCACGAGCAATAATAACTGCAAGCTCTTTATCAAAATCAACAAATTTTTCAGCGTAAAGTTCACTTCCACCTAAACTGTTCCAGGCTTTAGTCAATTCATCCAGAGAGCTAACAACTGCATTGCCCTTGCCATCATAACTTTGCTTTCGTTTTTTGAGCAGCATCTTACCATCGAATTTCAGTAACGCCGACTCGGCTTCCTCGATTGTATTAGTTTCTAAATATTCAGCAATTGGAAGTCCGGCTTCTTTCAAAAAGTTACATTGGACTAGTTTGTCTTGAATCATAGCAATAGTTTGTGAGCTAGGATGCACAACAGCTCCATCGTTTTCCAGCTCACGTAAGACTTCGGCGTTAACGTGTTCGAAGTCGATTGTTACAACATCACTTTTATCTGCCAGCTCTTTAATCGCTTCGGCGTCTCTGTAATCTGCCATAATCTGCTCTGCGCCAGCTTGTGCAGCAGGACAATTCGGGCTTGGATCAACAACAATAATCGACAGCCCTAGACTGATAGCAGCTTCGGTCATCATCTGAGCTAGCTGACCACCACCAACAATTCCAATCTTTTTTATTTGATTCATACTATAATTTTGCACAAAAAACCCTATGTCTGCAAGTTACATGGCTAGATTAGCCTTTCTTGATAACAGATTCTACTGATACAATATAAGTATCAATAACGTAACTTTAGGGGTCACGATGACTGTGTCGCTTACAAAAACAGATTTTAATTTTACAGACAACCAGCAGAGGTATCAAGGTAAAGTTCGGGATGTCTACACGATTGATAGCCAGGTAATTCTTGTGGCAACTGATCGAATCAGTGCCTTTGATGTTGTTTCAAAACAAGGAATTACACACAAAGGCCAAGTATTGAATCAAATAGCTGCCTTTAATTTAGAAGCCACCAAAGATTTAGTACCAAACTGGGTTCAGTCCGTCCCCGACCCCAATGTTACGGTTGGCGTGCGAGCCGAGGTTTTCAAGATTGAAGTTATTATGCGCCGAATGATAGTTGGTAGTGCTTGGCGAGCGTATCGAGATGGCTCGCGCAGCCTAGCTGGCGTTGATGTTCCAGATGGCCTAGTTGAAAACCAGGAGTTTGATAATCCAATTTTAACTCCGTCTACTAAAGCAGCTGAGGGCCACGACGAAGACATCTCTGCCGAAGAGATCATCGAGCAAGGTTTAGCTAGTGAGGCTGAATGGCAAATTATCTCTGAATATGCCCACAAGCTATTCGAACGTGGTAACGAAATTGCTGTGAAACAGGGATTAATCTTGGTAGATACTAAATACGAGTTTGGTAAAACTGCCGATGGCCAAATCATCCTAATTGATGAGATTCACACACCAGATAGTTCCCGCTACTTTTACGCCGAGGATTATAAGCAGCGATTTGAGGCTGGCGAGTCACCTCGCCAACTCAGCAAAGAATTCGTCCGCGAATGGCTACTTGAGCGAGGCTACAAAGGTCAAAACCCGGACTGGCCCGAGATGCCCGAGGAGTTCGTGCAACAGATCAGCCAGCGTTACATCGAGCTTTACGAGCAACTAACAGGAGAAGTTTTCAAGCCAGCGGATTATAATAATATTGAGCAACGAATAATTAATAACGTAGAAAGTGTGATTAAATGAATTTAAGACAATTTGTTCCACCAGTACCAGATGATAAGAAGAGATTTTCAGGACTCGACCCACTGGATGGCAGATATTACGATACAGAAGTTGCACAATATTTGAGCGAAGAAGCTCGGATTCTGTACCAAGCTCATGTCGAATCAGCTCTGGCTCAAACGCTAGCCGACTTTGGCGTTTGTGATCAGTCAGTAGCTGATGAAATCGATAAAGCCTCCCGAGAAGTCACAGCTGCTGAAGTTTCTGCCGAAGAAGACAAAACCAAACATGACGTTAAAGCGCTCGTGAATGTTATTAAGTCCAAGATTTCTGATGATGCCAAGCCGTATGTTCACATGACGGCCACCAGCTACGATATCGTAAGCACAGCCAGTGCTGTCCAGTACAAAGCTGCTATCGAAAACGTCATACTTCCCAGGCTGCAGCAGCTTTTGGATACTCTTATCGAGTTAGCTGATAAATATGCAGATACAGTCCAGATTGGCCGAACCCATGGCCAGCACGGCGTGCCAATAACCTTTGGTTTTGCAATTGCTGAATACATTAGCCGGCTCGGTGGCAGCATTGCTGGCATTAAAAATTTAGCCGAGCATTTGCAAGGGAAATTCTCAGGTGCGGTTGGTGCCTACAACGCCTCAGGTTTGTTTGTCGATGATCCAATCAAATTTGAAAAAGCTATTTTAGATAAGCTTGAACTTAAAACCGCCGAACACTCTACCCAAATCGTACCACCAGAAACTCTAGCTAGGCTTTTCTCTGAAGTCGTTATTGCCGCTGGAGCCATGAGCAACCTTGCCCACGATATGCGCCATTTGCAACGCAGCGAAATAGCCGAGTTACGTGAGAGCTTCGCTAAAGGTCAAACTGGCAGCTCAACCATGGCTCACAAGCGTAACCCAATTAACTTTGAGAATGTGAATGCACTTTATAAACAAGTCATGGCTCAGCAGTTGGTCGTTCAGCAGAATTTAATCAGCGAACATCAACGCGATTTAACTGATTCTGCCTCAGCCCGCTTCTACCCTATCCTGCTTGGTTGTGTCGCTGAAATGGCAAGTCGACTAAACAGAACTATGAGCAAAATCGAAGTTGACGAAGAATCAATGCAGCGCAATCTTAAACTTAGCGGTGGCGCAATCGGTGCCGAACCTCTTTATCTTATTTTAGGTAAACTCGGACATACCTCAGGACACGAAAAAGCCAAAGAAATTGCTCATGCCGCACTTGATGGTGGCATAACTTTCGGCGAAGCAGTCCAGAAAGACGAAAAAATTATGCAAAACTACTGGGATAGAATCAGTGAACAAGATCGACTAAAGATTATCGAACCAGAAACTCACTACATTGGCCTAGCCGCCAAAAAAACTAGAATGATAGTCGACAGATATAAACAAAATGATTAGCTGCCAGTTCGAAGACGGTAATAAAGCCAGTTTGCGCCACGTTACCGTTGACACAGTTGTTTTTAACAGCGAAAAAACTCAAATACTTTTAGTGTTGCGCGCAATGAGATTACTTGAAGGTGGCAAATGGGGTGTCGTTGGTGGCTACATGGACAGAGATGAAACCATGGAACAGGCAGCTCGACGTGAAATCTATGAAGAAACTGGCTACGAGTTAGAATCTATCGATTTTCAGTATTTTAATGATAATCCAGATCGACCAGGAGAAGATCGCCAAAACGTTTCATTTATATTTACTGCGGTTGCAGGTAAACAGACCGGCATTCCAGATGACGAATCAAGCGAAATCCACTGGTTCGATATTGATAAACTACCCGACAAATCTAAAATAGCTTTCGACCACGCAGAAATCATTAAAAACTGCCTCGATGGGATGTTAAAAAACAGACAGATTGGCGCTTATGAAACATAATGATTAGCTGCCAGTTCGAAGACGGCAATAAAGCCAGCCTGCGCCATTGCACGGTCGATACAATCGTTTTTAACGATGATAAAACCAAGATTTTGTTAGCTAAGCGAGCTGAAAACATGATCGATGGAGGTAAATGGGGATTGCCTGGTGGCTATATGGAGCGTGACGAAACCACAGCCGAAACAGCTAAGCGCGAAACATTTGAGGAAACTGGCTACGAATTAACAGAACTAGTCTTTATAAAATTCAACGATGATCCAAATCGAAATGGCGGAGATCGCCAAAACGTCAACTTCCTCTACTCTGCAATCGCCACTCAACAAACCGGCAAGCCAGATGAAGAATCCAGCGAAATCTGCTGGTTTAATCTCGATAATCTACCCGATGAATCTAAAATTGCTTTTGATCACTTCGCAGCGGTCACACATTTGTTAACGTAGTTTTCATAGTTTAAATGGGTAAATTTACCTCAGTTTGCGTCCGTGTAGCCCATATATATATGATTTCTGCTTCTTGCACGACTCGTGAATTTTGATATTGATTCACAGACGTTTTGAAATTATATTAAATCGGTCGTATTCTTCTTCCTACCAATAAGCTAAGTAAAATAGGTTTTTTAAATAAGATGTTTAGATAATATCTACCGCGTTCAACCCTACTCACTTAAAGTGGAATCATGAAAAGCCAAAATTGATTTAATGATGTTACTGGGCTTGTTGTTTGAAAACTAAACGTTTCTCCACTGTGTATATACCCAGTAATATTTGCCTGTCGAGCTTTTTTTTGTGTAAGCACAGCGAATTTGTTTTTTTCTAAAGGTCTTTGTGCCTCCTAATTCTATCGAAACATATCTGTACTGCTCATGTGCGCACGATATGGCAGATACACTTTTATTTGGTGTAAAAGCCACAAAACTAAATGATAATGCAAAGACAACAATAACTGATAAAACTATACGTTTCATATTATTAACCTTTTTAATGTTAAACACACTATACGCTTATTTGTATTTTCGAGCAATATTTATACTTTTACTTATTTTTAAACTTTATATAATAATTGCTAAAAGCTTGTAGCCTGGCTGCGTATACTAAATAATCGATGTTGTTATACTTCTAGCATGGCTCTTGGCGATGTTAAATTTTTTGGAAAATCTGGTTTGTGGAATGACATTGTTCTAACACGTCCTATTTCAAGCTATGTTGGTAGCAGCTTGGAGGATCTAGTGAGATTTGTTGAGACAGAACATAGCAAAAACTATATTATTGTTGGCGTTATACCTTATGATATCGCTCAAATTTGGAATTCAGATATCGACATAAGTTTATCGGACAAGAAAATCCATGCTTTTGCCTATTGCGAATCCCGCGAAAACAACAGAAAGAGTTTGCATCAACCAATAATCACCAACTTGCATTTCCCTAGTCAAAAAGTTTTTAATAATCAGTTTTCGGAAGTTACTCATCTCATTAAGGAAGGTCAGATTTATCAGATTAATCTGACTGATAAGGTAACCGCCGAGTCAGAACTAACTGCTGAGGATTGGTTTAGCTACATAGCATATGAATTTCCAAAAGCTCATTCATGCTTATTTGATTTAGGAGGACAGCAAATAATTAGTGCGAGCCCTGAGATGTTTTTGAAAATTTACCCGGATTCAATGATTACAACTGAGCCGATAAAAGGTACGGCCAAAAGTATTGATTCTGATACTGAGCTGTTAACAAGCCGAAAAGAAGCAGCTGAGCTAGCAATGATAACCGACCTTCTCCGTAATGATTTATCAAATATTTGCGAGGTTGGAACCGTTATGGTTGATAATGATCGCAAGCTGCAGCACTTGGAAAAAATAACCCATACGTCATCGGCACTATCAGGGAAACTACGAGAGAATATCTCACCAATTCGAGCGCTCGTTTCGTGCTTTCCAGGAGGTTCAATTACCGGTTGTCCAAAAACAGAGGCAATCAAAAGCATCGCACAGTTAGAGCGAAACTCGAGAGGTTTCTACACTGGCTGCGCCTTCCAGCTCTTTGCTGATGGCAGTCTAAATTCGTCGATTCTAATCCGAACGTTGGAAAAAACTGGCAATCAGCTCAAGCTCGGTGTTGGCAGTGGGATTGTTTGGGATTCAAATAGTGAGGATGAGTATAAGGAAATGTTAAACAAGGCTTACCTACTAGCCGACTTGCAGTAAGTGCTGATAATCATCCCGCTCATGCTAAAATAGCTGGTATGGCAATGGATGCACGAGAACAAGAAGAATTGATGACGAGTCAGCGCTCGGAAATGCTCGGCTCTGAGTATGCCGATGCACGAACATTTGATGTTGGTGAGATTCCGCGCAACATTCTTAGCTTTGAACAGATGCGTGCCTATAAAATCATTCCTGTCAAAGTTGATGGTCCTCGTATGTTCTTCGCCCACACTATCGAAACTCAAAAATCCACAATAGAAAAAGTCACGGAGAATATTAAAGATCACATGGTGCAGTTCCTTGTGATTAGTCGCTCAGGATTTAATGAGGTTATGGAGCGGGTTGATCCACCAACAATAAAGCCCGACCCGAATGTTGTAGTGATCGACAGCGGTGAGAGTGCTAGTTATGATGAAGTTAGTCGTACACTTTCCGAACAACAACCTCGTCGAATTTTTAATTTTTTAATCAAGCAAGCTTACATGCTAGGTTCTAGTGATATACATATTGAACCGCAAAAATATAATGTGCGAATTCGCTTCCGAATCGATGGGACGCTTCACCCTATCGCCGAGATGGACCACGAACAGTATCGACACGCAATGGCAGACGTTGCAGCTAAGTCAGGTATTAGCAATAATGCACGTTCTCCACAGTCTGGTCGAGCTAATCAAGATTTTCAAGATGAAAATGGTGATATAAAATCAATCAACTTACGGGTTGAAACTATACCAACGATTTATGGTCAAGACGTAGTTGTTCGTATTTTTAATTTGGATTTGAGCCTACTTAATCTCGATAGTCTCGGTTTCACGGACAAAGAGCATGAAATTGTCGATGATATTGTCGATCACCCGCATGGACTTGTGATGGTTGTTGGCCCGACTGGTTCTGGTAAGAGCACCACACTATTTTCAATTATCAATAAGCTTAATAGCCCAACTCGTAAAATCATTACTCTCGAAGATCCAGTCGAATATGAAATTTCTGGTATTACTCAAGTGCCCGTTTATACCGATGACAACGATAGCTTCGCAGATAAACTCCGTGCAGTCATGCGAGAAGACCCAGATGTGATTATGGTCGGTGAGATCCGCGACCTAGATACGGCCAAAGCGGCGCTTCAGGCTGCACTGACTGGACACTTAGTACTATCAACCTTTCATGCAACTGATGCCAGCACCGCGATTAGCCGCTTGATGGACATGATAGGTCATAATCCCCTGCTTGCTTCGGCTATTCGTTTGATTATGGCTCAGCGACTGGTTCGTAAGATAGCGCCTGAGAATGTAGAAGACTATGAACCGAGCATGAAAATTAAAGAAATGGTGACAGCTGAGATTTCGGCACTAAAAGACCCGTTATATAATCCAAAGAACATGAAGTATGTTCGGCCAAAAAAAGATATTAAAATTCCTTATAGTGGACGAATGATGCTCCTTGAACAATTACAGATGACAGATGAACTTGAACATTTACTTGGTGGACCAACCGCCGAGGTAACCAGTCAAGCTATTAAAAAGCTAGCAGTTTCACAAGGCATGCAGACCATGTTGCAAGATGGTATTAAAAAAGCTTATGATGGCGAGACTACATTAGAGGAAATATTCCGCGTCATTTAGCAGCAACAGTTTATTTGTGTTCGAAAATGTGGCACAATGAAGTGCAGCCTTCCGAGATCGTCTAATGGTAGGACACCAGGTTCTGGTCCTGGCAATTTAGGTTCGAATCCTAGTCTCGGAGCCAGACCAAGCAGAGAAAAGTGCAGACCTAGTTCCTAGACCTGAATTAACTTCTCTCTTTGGTCTTTCAAGAAAGAATTGTGCCGATAACAAAGTACAAATGTTGGAACCATAAGAAATGGTGCTTCTTTCATTTCACCTCTGTAACTTAGTTCCAACCCAGCCTCTCCCGTCCCGTAGGAGCAAGCAGTCGAAAAGCTGACCTGTTCCCTAGACCTGTTCCTGTTTTGGGCTAAAAAATAGACACACCATACAACTCGTCAATTAGAGAGACCTAATATAGCTTTTTAAGTACTCTGCAGATAGATAAATTAAGCCAAAGATCTTGGTCGTGATAACGATCATGGTTCTTATGTAGTTCAAATAACCCACTTGGTTTTTGTTTTTCAACGAGCCAATCAATTACACGGTTTATTTCTGGATCGTCTTTAGTAAACCCTAGCTTTGATAGCACATATAGAGAAGAAATAAGATCTGTATTCCAAAAAGGGTACGAGAAAGTTCGCCATGCTGTAGCCCTATTTAAATCTGCGTACACATCTCTTTGAAAAAATCGTGTGCTG
>CAZUNB010000003.1:28853-52553 GCA_964622235.1 uncultured Candidatus Saccharibacteria bacterium
CTGAGTAGTTTCCCAGCTTTTTTTGCTTCTGCAGATCGTGAATAGACAGGATGTGCCGCAAAGGCACGTAATACGATGCCAGTTATTAAATGAGAGAAAGGCGTTGATTTGTCAGGCTCTATCGTGTCTGAGTTTAATATGACTTTGAGATTATGCCCTTTGGTTCGTAGTGGCAGCGCCCAGCCTCCATCATCTTGACGCATATCAAGTAGCCAATCAAAGACTTTTTGTATACGGTTGTCGTCACTATACCCCGCTAATATGAGTAGTTCTACTATAGCTGCGGTATAATTCGGAGAGTATTGAGCAGCATATATCCCTCTAAAATCACCAACATTTGATTGCTTTAAAAAGAAGAACTCCGCAGCTTTTACAATCGATTGGTGCGATTTATTAAAACCAAACATATTAATTTGAAAACCAAGCTGGCGGTATGTCTCTAACTGCGTGTAATCTGTAGTATGCCAAGGTGTTTTACCGCGGTATCTCCAGGAACCATCCGTCTGCTGTTTATGCAATAATTGTTGCGGTATTTTTAAATCCCAAAGGGTTTCAATAGATTCTACAGGTACTTCTAGCAAATCTCTATTGGTAAAATAGATAATTTGCTTGTTGTCTGACGATAGCAATGATTTAGTGGGTTCGAATTTTAGCCTTTTTTGCCAGGTGGTCATGAACATATACTACACCCAACCGTTCGTTAATTGGTTAATAATTTTGAAATTTAACAGATGTAAACTAAGGTGAAGTGAGCCTATAAATCCGGCGGTAGAAACGTTTGGTACGAATCTAGTCGCCGGAGCCATTAAAAAGTTATAGCAGATGCTATGGTTTTTTAATTTCTTCATGTCGAAAATAAAACTTTCACGGCTTTGCCTGAGTAGTTTCAGATAATTGTCAAATCTGAAAGATTTTGCATTTTCTAGTGAGATGTTTAACTATGACGAAGTCATAATTTAACATCGAGCATTCATCCTAGTCTCGAACTATATAAAAAACCTAGCTTTGTTTAGGTTTTTTATTATAATAATTTGCACAAGCTGGATTTCTAGTTTTGCAGTTAAGCAGCAGATAGAACTATAGCCAATGTGCTCCGTAGATAATTCCACCGACTATGACAGCGGTTTGAACAATAAAGAATAAACTTTGGTACATTAAGATAAGCTTGTCTTTATGAACAATCGCATACCAAATCCAAATCAGCGTCATCACCTGATACCCTGCCCAAGAAAATAACGAGATACCCGCAGCAGTTTGGTCACGAAAAATTACGACAACTTGAGGGACGGTAACAATTGGCTCAACTATAGCCGCAGCATAAGTTAGCCTATCGACTAAAAGTGGTTTAATTTTTTTGGTGGATACTAGAACATGACGCCGTTTGTCTAGGTGCTTATTTTTTTTATTCATAGCATAAGCATATAGTATCAACTTGCAAAAAAATAGATTGTGATTAGTTTATTTTTGTTTTTTCATTAATTCAGAAAACTAGATAAACAGTACGTATAAACCAAGTGAAACTAATATAAATCCGGCTATTAGATGCAAAAGACGTAAATTATTTTTTCGTGTTTTTTCTAGTTTTTCAACATTAAGGCCATTATAGGCTGCAATAGTTATCAATATCATAGGCGAAACAAAAATTAAGTTGTAAAGTATGAGATATCCAATTGCCTGTGCGTCAAGTGGATTCTGCGCAAGCAAGCCGAGAACAACAATGTACGGTCCACTGGTGCAAGGTAGCAAAAACAAACTCACTATAAGTCCGACGAAGAAGACGCCAATAGGATTTGTAGTTTTCTGGATAAGACCTATCATCGCTGGACGCCATTTTCTAGGAACTTCAATAAGTGTAATTTTCCCGTACCAAAAATAGTCTTTTAAATTAAGGACACCGAGTATTAATGCCAAAATACCAACAATATTAGTAATTAAATCCGAAATCCCAGCTGCAGATATAGCGCCGTATAATCCTAAACCCATCAATACATAAGAAATAAAAATTGCCAAACTAAAACTAAAACCACTTAACAAGGCAGTTTTTTTATTACGCTTCAGTAAGATGGTTGTAAGTAAAATTATCAATACGGCAAATGCACACGGATTAATGGCGTCGACTAGACTGGCGCTAACTAGAACCCAAATTGTTAGTTTTTCTTTTGAATATGGAGTAGTATTTCTCGTGACGTCATCACCTACTTTTGTATCAGTGGTGTTTAGGTACTTATCAGCATCCTTTTTGAAATTATCAATTATTGATTTGTCCCCTACTAGTACTGTATCTCCGATGACAACAGCAGGTACGCCTCGTTGATCGAGGGGTACCGCTAGTCTATCCATCATTTCATTGAAAAAGGTTGCATTATTACCGTTGTTGTATATTTCTCGATTATCAATAGGATATTTTTTTTCGATGTCTCTCGAATCCATCCAGGAGTCGACCTCAGCGCAGTGAGGGCATCCTTCGCCGTGGAAATAAGTAATAACTTTTTCATCGTTTATGGCGCTAACATATGATTTGGATGTCAAGGAATAATTTATGGCTGCAACCAAAACAAGAAAAACCACGCCCAATAGCATTGCTAGTTTTTTCATAGATAGTCCATTTTTATGGTGTGATTATTAATGGAATGACTCCTAAATATATTGATATATGTATCTGGTGTTACTGCATGATAATACCATAACTACAATCATCGAGCCGCTCAATTTTCGCCCGTCACGCAACAGAACTCTTCACTTCTAAGATTATTTATAGGTGTATAATCAATATGTAGATAATCCCTAAAGATGGAGGATATATGGCTAAAAATGGACCAAAAGGACATGGAAGAATTGGGCGCATAAAACAACGCTCCCAAGTATTAAATCCTAAGACTAAAAGGTACACTGAGCGTGATGCTAAAACAGGCAGATTCATAAACGTCAAAGCTGATCGAGCACCATTTAAGGGTGTAAGAGTAGAAAAGTAACCGTTTTTTTGTTAAGTTTTAGGCTAATCAATTACAACTTGAACTGTTTAATGAAAACTTTGTGGGAAATATTAGCGAAGATCCGCAACTAATTCAATAGACCGTATTTGATAGAATACGAATATAAAATGTTTCACCATTCTTCCCTGTCCAGAAATTCTTGGATGCGTTATCCATTTTCACGAACCAATCTATTTTTTTCTTAACCGTTATCCAGGCTTAATTACACTATTTTTGAAGAATTCTCGAATTATAGTCTTCAATGGGTTTTCACAAATTGAATTTTGTTAAGTTGTATATCTCGATTTTTTAAGCATAATTATTATGACACTATAGAGAACGATCATATTATTAATTGATAAAGAATAATATGTAAAAAAGTGAGGCAACAACACAATCGAAAATGAGAAGCTAAAACAGCGGCTTCCACCACCCAATTTTCTGCAAGAGACCTAACTTAAAATAATTGTCGCTAGGCCTAAAAACGTTAGAAATCCTAGTACGTCTGTTGCTGTTGTAATAAATATAGTAGCCGATGAAGCAGGATCTTTTTTAAGTTTTGCCATCAATAGTGGTACTAAAGTACCGAAAATAGCAGCAACTACTAGGTTAATTACCATGGATAGCGCCAAAACTATTGCGATCTTCCAGTCATGATCCTTGAGGATAACAACTAGCGCCACTAAAAAACCATTAATTAGGCCGTTTATAAAGCCTGCACCGACTTCATTCTTGAGCGTGCGCCATGCTGTTTTAAAAGAAATTTGCTTTAAAGCAATACCTCGTACTAACACCGCCAAAGTTTGCGTTGCGGCATTTCCTCCCATTCCAGCAACAACTGGCATATATACAGCTAAAAGAACATATTTCGAAATAGTGCCTTGGAACTGACCAACCGTAAAAGATGCTAAGAAAGCAGTAGCAAGGTTGATAATTAACCATTTATAACGAAATTTAACTTTTTTTCTCGTAGCATCAGTAACATTCTCTTCGCTGCTTACACCGGCAAAATCATAGAGTGATTGTCCGCTTTGGCTTTCGATCAATTGCAAGACATCATCAGAATAAATTATTCCCACTACTTGTTTGTCATCTGTTAGAACTGCTATCTTTCCGTGGGGGTGCGCATGAAAAGTGTCTATTACTGTTTGATGATCTGCGGCATACGAAATCGTTGGCATACGTTTGACGTATTTTTTTATCATTTCTGTTTTATCTGCGAACCCAAGCTCATGACCTGGTAGATATCCGACTAGAGAATTACCCTCCATCACTAATATTACGGGTAATCGACCGGTCCGCTTTTCGTGTTGTCTAAATTTCTTAGCAACAGTAGCTACGGAATCTGTCGGTTGTGTCTGGATATAATCTAGAGTCATCAATCCTGCAGCGGTCTTAGGATCAAATTCAAGCAGTGTCGAAAGCGATGACTTAATTTCATCTGCTAAATTCTCTAAGGCCTTTTCGCGCCTGCCTTTATGTAGCATCTGCAGCATATCGGTCGCTTCATCTGGGTCAACCATTTCAAGAATCTTTATAAGGTCCGCTTCTGGTATACGGTTAAGAATATCTTTCTTGACCGTTTTCGTAACTCTTCGTATTAAGTCAGTTCTTTTTACTAGGTCAAGCTCAAGAAATAATGGTATACGCTTATCTTTAAGGAAAAGAATGTCAGCTAGTGGCAGTGAATTCAACGGGTTGAAAGTTTTTTTTGTATTCATAAAATTTAGTTATACTTATATGAAAGTATAGGCTTCGTTGTTTCTACTTGCAATGCGGAAGAAAGAATATCAAATGCTAGTTGGTGTCAGTGTATACATTAAATACACAAAGAGTTTGAAAAACATCGAAGAACTGAGAAATCGATGAATCAATTGCTTCGGACATAGATCGATAAAATTACATGTGTATAATAAAAGGATGAATGAAATACTATGTCCACATTGTAAAAAGGCATTCAAGATTGATGAAGCAGGATTTGCAGATATATTAAAACAAGTTCGCGATGGTCAGTTTGAAAAAGAACTGCACGATCGACTTGAACTTGCAGAAAAAGATAAAACTAGTGCTGTCCAGCTGGCCGAGGAAAGAACTAAGAGTGAACTTCGAACCGAGTTTGTGAAGCTGCAAAAAGAGCTAGCAGAAATAAAGTTTGCGAAAGATAGCGAGATAATTAAGCTTGAAGCCAAAGTAAGTGCTTCTGAAACTGAAAAGGAACTAGCCCTAGCCGAAGCTGTTAACAAGTTGGAAAAAGAACGAGACACGCTCGCAAACAAGCTCGAAAATAAGGACGTTGAAAATAAGCTACTAGAAACATCTCTCAAAAATGAGTTTGAGATTAAACTGAAATCTAAAAATGAAGAAATTGCACTTTATAAAGACATGAAAGCCAAGCTTTCGACCAAGATGGTCGGAGAAACACTCGAGCAACACTGTGAAACCGAGTTTAACCGACTCCGAGCCACTGCTTTTCAAAACGCATATTTTGAAAAAGATAATGATGCAAGTTCTGGCAGCAAAGGCGATTATATTTTTAGAGAGACCGACGAGCAGGGTAACGAAATTATATCGATAATGTTTGAGATGAAAAATGAAGGTGATGAAACTGCTAGTAAAAAGAAGAATGAAGAATTCTTAAAAGAACTCGACAAAGACCGCAATCAGAAATCATGTGAATACGCTATACTGGTATCGCTACTCGAATCTGATAATGAGCTTTACAATACTGGTATTGTTGACATGTCGCACAGATATGAAAAGACATATGTCATTCGACCGCAGTTCTTCATTTCGATGATTACCCTGCTCCGCAATGCAGCGCTAAACTCAATGAAATATAAAACAGAACTGGCTCTAGTCAAAGCTCAGAACACTGACGTGACAAACTTTGAAAGCCAATTGGACGATTTCCGTGAATCATTTGGTCGCAACTATCAACTAGCTTCTGATAAATTTAACACTGCAATTGATAGTATCGATAAATCAATTATTCAATTACAAAAAACTAAAGAAAACCTTTTACGTTCAGAGGACAACTTACGAATTGCCAACAATAAAGCTACTGAATTGACAGTTAAAAAGTTAATACGTGGCAACCCGACATTGTCAGCAAAATTCGAAGAGTTAAGTAATACATAAGGTTGTTTCTACTAGCTTAACTTATCTTGTTAAAACAATTAGTAATCTTAGGGACTTTCTTAGTTAGAAGTTTAATTAGAATTATTGACTATGCATAAAAATAGTGTTGTCATTATATGATGTTAACAGAATTTTTTGATGGATAACGAAATGATAAACTATCCTTTGAAACGGAACCACCAGTTGAACCTACAATACAACAACAACTTGATTCGCTCGAGGAATTAGCGGATAGATGATATAGCGTTTTGAGCTACAAGGGAAAGGATCTCTTCGTGGTGGTGCTCTATACGCTGAAGTTAATGCAATACTACTAGGTATAGAAGCTGAAAGACAAGCATTACTGGTTACTCAGGAGTAAGGAACCCCAATCGACGATGCAGTATAATCTCTACCTCAAGCCATGCTTAATGAGTAACTTAGAATAATAATAAGGTCTTTAGCTATTAGTCGTTTGTTTTCAGCTCAGGAAAATAAACTAGTAGTTGATTGTTGAATTAATTACTAACGGATTAAAACACTTAATTATTTTCTCTAGGTTTTTTATCAATCAAAACATCTTGTTGCCACTTGCTTGGCTTCTTATCGGTACGGTGGATGCAACCGACCCAACAGCAAGGACGTTTTTTGCCATCAAGAAGCTCCTCAACTGTTCTTTGGATTCTCCTAGCTCGAGTTTTGTCTTGTTTGGCATCTTCAACCCAACAAATAAATTCATTTCTGGCGATCTTAGTTATGTTCTCCCAACGTTCAGTTATTTCCCCAGTCTCAGTTAATGCATTGATTAAATCATTTGGTAATTCATGAACCAATCCGCCAGAAAGTATTTCTTTGTTCATAATAGTGATTATATCATCAGTGTATTTATATAAAATGTCATAACAATCAAAGTCGCTTCAGTGCTGTTTGATTTATTTCAATCTACCATTCATAATCAGAGTATAATATGCCAAATCAAAATAAAGTCATAATAGATATCAGAAGTCGAACAATTGTTCGAATTATACTCGTTATCCTCGGTTTTGGTGCGCTACTTTATTCAATGTACTTAGCGAAAAGTGCGATTATCATCTTGTTTGCAAGTGCTTTCCTGGCAGTGGCCGTCAGTCCACCAGTTAATTGGCTAAGTGAAAGAGTCCCAGGGAAAAGTCGAGCGCTTGCGACCGCTATTAGTTATACAACCGTTCTAATTCTTATATCCAGCTTGCTCTACAGTTTTGTTCCTACGCTTGTTAATCAAACCGAACAATTTATCGACAATTCTCCGGGCTTTATCGCAGACATATCTTCCGGCAACAATGAAATCTCGCGAATTATAAAAAAATATAAGCTAACTGATAGTTTAGATGAAATCCAAGGTGAGGTTACTAGTAAATTATCAAAATCTGGTGGTCCAATCCTTTCGTTCATTGGTTCAATTTTCACTAACGTTGCTGTTGTTCTGACAGTAATAGTACTAACATTTTTCATGTTAGTTGAAGGTCCTGCTTGGATTACTCGATTCTGGGAGCTATTTCCACCAGATAACCGTAGTCATCATAAAAAAATGGCAGCAAAAATGTACCATATTGTTACTGGATTCGTAAATGGACAGATTTTTATCGGTACGATCGCAGCAGTTTCTTCATTTGTTGTCATGACTATTCTTGGCGTGGAATATGCTCTACCCTTAGCCGTTTTTGTGGGTATCTTCGATGTCATACCAATGATTGGCGCAACGATCGGCTCAGTGATTGCCGCGGGTGGATCATTACTGACAAGCGTAAGTGCTGCAGTTATTATGTTGATTTACTTTGTCATCTACCAGCAAATTGAGAATAACCTTATTCAGCCTTTTGTGCAGAGTAAAACGGTAGACATTTCACCGTTACTGATATTGGTCGCCGCATTAGCTGGTGTATATGTCGCAGGCCTGCTCGGTGCCATAGTAGCCATTCCGATTGCTGCGTGCATCAAAATATTTGTAAAAGATTATATTTATCACAATATTATCGTAAAACGAAAGAACGAAGAAACCAAGAAAACTAGCTAGTTGCAGTTGTGCGTTGCCATATAACGCCGAATGGTTTATCCAGTAACTTAATGTCATCATTTTCTTCAAGTTGTTTCCTTATATCGTCCGATTGTATAAATTGTTTTTCATTACGAGCCTGCTCTCTTTGAGCTATCTTGTGTTTTATGGAATTACTAATATCTATTCGATTGATAAGTGGCAACCCAAAGGCACTGTCAATAAAACTAAGATAGCTTTGCAATTCAACAGTTTGATTTTTATCCAGTGGCTGTTCGCCGAACTGGTCGACTATCTTTGATAGTTCAGACAATGCCTGCGCCATAGAAAGATTATTTTCTAGATATCTAGTAATTTTTTCTCGTGATTTCGTCAGTATAGCTTTGACGTCTAATATGCTCGAGTTTCCATTTGGTTGGAACTGACGGTCGGCTAATCCATATATTGAAAACAAAAAGGTTTGGGCTGCAAAAAGACTGTCAAAACTGAAATTTAAGCGATGCTGATAATGTCCTTGGAGAACCAATAAACGAAACGCTATTGGATCTATACCTTTCTCAACAATATCACTTAATTTATAGAAATTATTCTTGCTCTTTGACATCTTGCCGCCATCAACTAAGAGATGCTCGCTGTGCATAAAGCAATTACAAAAATTGCCATTTCCAGTTGCAACGCTCTGCGCAATCTCATTTTCATGGTGTGGGAACTTTAGGTCAATGCCACCAGTGTGAATGTCGAATGGTTGACCAAGGTTAGCAGTACTCATAGCTGAGCATTCAATATGCCAACCTGGTCTACCGGTGAAGTCGTTATCTTTAACAGTGAACTTCCAGGCTGGTTCATTATCTTTCTGCTTTTTCCAGATTGCAAAGTCAGCAGCTTGGTCTTTATCATATTCGTCATTTTTAATTCTAGCCTGTTGTTTGTTGATGGCTATATTTTCTAAAACTCCGTATTTATAACCAGCTTTTTGAAAGGCAGAAATACTGAGGTAAATTCCGTCATCACTCAAATACGCAATATTCCTTGTGATTAGTGAGTTAATAATTTCTTGAATCTGAACTATCGATGCGCGGGCGCTAACAATTTGCATAGCACTGACATCAAAATTAAGCTTTGTTAAATCATCTATGAATAATTTGTGATATTTGTCTGTGAATTTAATCAAAGCTTCCATCGGCTTTAGGTCTGGAAAGTTGTCTTGACTGTCTCGGATCGTCTTGTCGTCGACATCAGTTATGTTCATAACGTGTTTAATACTAGTTCCATCAAGTTTAGCTGTACGTCGCAGGATATCTGCCCAAATGTAGCTAAGTAGATTACCAATGTGAGCATGATTGTAAACCGTAGGACCGCAGGAATAGATGCCTAGTTGGCCTGGTTTTATTGGTTTAATGTCTTCAATCTGTTTACTAAGAGAGTTATAAAGTTTCATCTTCTTCCTTTTGTTTTTCGGCCTTTTTCTCGATAAAAAGTTTTAAGATTTCTTTCTGCAAGTCGGCACGGTTCCAGTCGCGTGTTTTAAACCCGGCTGCAAACGGATGTCCGCCGCCTCCGAAGCTTTCGGCTATTAGGTTACAAACTTGTGCCTTATCACTACGTAAAGCCCCTGTGATGCGGTCAGGGTACTCTTTTAATGCAATAATCATCTCGACCGGGTCGGCAAAACGTAACTCTTCTGTAACAAGCACGCTTGGATTATATTTATCACTATATTGTTTAATTTCTTCGTAGGGAATGTTGATGATTGCCAGTGTGTTATCGAAAAAGTATTCCACTCTCTGTAATAGCTTAGCTTTGTAGTTGACTATTTCTACTGTTTTACCCATCGACTGCTTACGCTCGTGATCTAATTTTGCAACGTTGAGCTCATGGTTTTCGACTAAATCAGCCATAATTCGATAGGTTCCAGCTGTTGTTTTGATACTTGTTAATCCAAGAGAGTCACTCAAAATGCTTATAGCCATCACTTTTGCGGTCTCTGGGCTGATTGGCCAGTCGTTAGCTTTGACGATGTGATAGAGGACCTCACTGGTGGCGACCGACTTGTTGTGGTTGATGTGCAGTGTTGTGTTTGGGATTACATCGACAGTATCATGATGGTCTATGATAACAAACTTCGGCCAGCTGCCTGCGAACGTTTCATTGATGTGCACGATTGCTTTCTCCATCGGAGAACTTGAAGAGTTGTCAACTAATATTAGTAAATCTGTTTTATTTGGAATTATTTTTTTGATGCGCTCCCAGCCAACAATGTAATGCATGTGCTGAGGCATATCGACAGCACAATAAAGTGAAACTTCTTTGCCTAAGTCGGTTAGTATGTTTTCCAGCGCAAGTGCCGTACCAAGGCTATCGGCATCCGGGTTTTCCGCCTGTATTACAGTCACATTGCGGGATTCTTTAACAATTTCTGCTAATTGTTTGGCTTCTTGTTTGATTTTCTCCATATTCACTTGTCAATCATATCATAAACCTAAGCTATAACTGATGGCAAACTATGAAAGATCTTCAAGGATTTGATTAAGTATCAATGGAAATGAGTCATAACCAAAGTCAGCATTGAAATGGCCAGCATTTTCAATGTGTCGATAATCGCCACCTAATATCTCAGCTATTTTTTTTCCGGTACCAACAGGAATATAAGGATCGTTGTCGGACTCAAAGACCCTCACGTTTCCCACTCTGCTTTGTGCGGCCGATGAAAACGACTCTATTTTGGTTCTAAAGATTTTGTCATCTCCTGGATTGAATCTATCTAAAAGTGGATTTGGGGTTGCGACAAGAAAAAGTGCTTTCAGATATTTCTCGGTCTGTTCTAGCCAGTCAAGCCAAAATAATCCACCAAGACTGTGACCAATAGCAATATCACCGTCCATAACCAACGGAGAAACAATGCTGTCCCAGCTTTTGTAGCTCTGCGTTTCATCGATCGGTAATTTGGGTACGACTGATTCTATTCCCTGCTCTTCCAGTCTTTGCTGTAGCCAAGGGAATCAGTTCTCGTGTGGACTCCCATCCGCGCCATGTAGAATTATAATTTTCATATTTTAAGGATATATTATTTCGAATATTTTTATAAATAATCGAGCCTATCGACTATAGAGTAGTTCGATTCTGGAACGCACTCGTAAGTGTGCCGATATCGGCATAGTCGAGGTCAACTCCGACGGGCAGGCCGCGAGCCAGACGAGTGATGATGATGTTACTGCCCATCAGTTGTTTCTGTATATATAAAGCGGTACTTTCTCCTTCGACACTAGCGTTAGTGGCGAGAATCAATTCTTTTACTTTATCGTCTTCGATGCGATCAAGTAATTGCGTGATAGTTAATTCATCGGGGCCGACATTGTCGAGAGGGTTGAGCAGCCCACCTAGCACATGATACGTTCCATTAAAGCTACCTACCTTTTCAAGCGCGACCACGTCGAACGCATCTTCTACGACGGCAATAGTCTGTTTATCACGTTCGTCGTTATCGTATAATGGAGATACTGATTGGTCAGACTCTATTAGCGCAAAAGTTTTTGGACAATATGCAATATTATCGTGAAGATCGTCAGTTGCTTTAGATATCTTCTTAGCAGCCTCCTTGTTGTGCTCAAGTAAATATAGGGCATAACGTTCGGCTGTACGTGGGCCAACCCCTGGCAGTGCACCAAGAGCTTCTATTAAATCAACTAATGCAGAGGGTAATAATGACATTAGCTGATTACATGCCGAGATTGCCGAGTGATCCAAGCATCGGCTTCATTTTTTCTTGCGCAAGGCGTTGGCTTTCTTCGACAGCTTTTTTGAAAGCTTCACTCACCCAGTTTTCAAGTTCTTCAATATCATCAAGATCGATAGCAGTTGGATCGATTGAAACACCTTTTAGTTTCTGCTCACCGTTGATGCGAATAACTACCGCACCATCACCCGCGTCAGCTTCAATTATTGTTTGTGCTAATTCCTTCTGTAGTTTTTTCATCTTCATCATTGCTTTAGCTTGATCCATCATAATCTGTCCCCTTGTTTATTTACTTATCTAGTGTAGCAGCTATATTGTGTTCCTCAATAGTTTTGAATTCGTTGCGTGCAGCTGGAAGTTGTGCCCAGATACCAAAATAGTTGTATATGTGGAATAGTGCCACAATAGTGCTTAGTCCAAGAAGAACTGCCCGTCCAAAGGATCTTGCGGCAGGGTTATTCGGAAAAATAATCTTCCATCTTTCTTGTAGTGTTGAAAGGCCAATAGCAATTGCTACGTAAGCTCCAATCAAGGCTAAAATGTATAATGATGGCGGTAGTCCAAAAATACCGAAAATCAAAAGTACTAAAACTCCATACCAAACCGTAATAACCGAACGGATGCTCGGCAGATGCATGACAACAATTAGTCCACCGAGCAAGCCAAGCGCCATCTCCGGTAAGCTTAGTAGAGCAATATTAGGCAGGCCAAACTCGAAACCAACGTCGTTTTGCCAAAAAATCGCTTGTAACAAATTGCCGATATTAGTGTAAAAACTAGTGGCAGTTATATTAAAAGATTCAGGGATCAACAAAAAAGATTTCCACTGAGAAACATCTACAACTAGGCTGACCACAAACAAACTTGCTACCGATATAAAGGCGATCAAGCCGAGCGTGCCGGCTTGTCGATTAATCTTCCAATGATTCTTATGTACAAGGTACACGCCGACAAAGAACAACGGCAGTACAACATAAATCGTCCCTGGAGTATACAATGTCAGACCGATGACGATGCCTGCCAGAACGTACCATAACCATTCTTCCCTGTTTTGTATAATTCGCATTGCTACATACAAAAGTGCTGATGGCCAGAAAAAATAGGTTACGAGCGGAGTCCCAAGACGACTAACGTGCAGTAGCCACCCAGAAGTTGCCACCATAATTAGCATCCAATTACCAACCTGCGCATTGAGGCTTCTCCTAATTACCTGCCAAAAAAGCAAAGCGGCAATAATACCAAGTAGAATACTCGGGAGTCTAAGAGCAAATGCATTTTCACCGAATAGAACAGTTGATATATTGACCAGGCCGTAGTAGATAAAGTGGGTAGCTTGATCCGGTTCTAAGCTTTCGGCGGCTCGAAATGTTGCGAATTCACTATTACTAAGACCTTTAGGGATTGTCCAAAACATATAGCCGTTGGCTAATACTGTGAAAACAAGCGCAGTAATACCACTGACATGGCTTCGTAGAAAAAGTTTTAAATTTCGCCATTGTTTGTTCATGAAAAGTCCTCAGTTCGATGTTTCTTATCTAAGTTTTTGAATTGAGTACGAGGACCATCAAAGTACAATTCTATTCTCCCTGTCTCACCATTTCGATGTTTCTGGATTAGAATATCGGCGATACCTTGCCGTTCCGTTTCTGGATGATAATATTCTTCACGATAGATAAACAACACAACGTCAGCATCTTGCTCAATAGAGCCTGATTCACGCAAATCGGACAGCTGGGGAATTTGTGGACTCCGTGATTCAACACTTCGAGACAACTGTGATAGGGCTAATACAGGTACGTTTAGCTCCCGGCCAAGCAGCTTTAGTCCGCGACTAATTTCTGAAATTTCTTGTACGCGGTTGTCGCCAGTTTTACCGCTACCGCTCATCAACTGTAAATAATCGACGACAATTAAGCCAAGTTCCTGTTTTTGATTTTCTCGTCTAGCTTTAGTCCGCATCTCAAGACTATTAATACCTGCTGTATCATCAATCAAGATAGGTGCCTCTCCTAAAGTTCCCATGGCGTGCCCTAATCGCTCGAAATCTTCGTCAGTCAAATTACCGGTTCGTAGATTCCACGAATTAATTCCAGACTCAGAAGCCAAAAAGCGATCAACTAACTGCTCCTTGCTCATTTCGAGTGAAAAAATTAAAACTGGTTTTTTAACTTTGGTTCCGACGTGTTGAGCGATATTTAAAGCTAAACTGGTTTTTCCCATAGCTGGACGTGCCGCTAGAATTATAAGATCAGACGCTTGAAGACCAGCCAACTTTCCATCTAGATCATTAAAACCGGTTGGAACACCTCGAAGCTGTCCTTTGTTTTTGTGGAGCAGGTCAAGTCGTTCAAAACTATCAGCTAAAATATCTTCGAGCGCCGTGACATCTTGCTTTAAACTCTTTTGCGAAACTGCAAAAAGGCTTTGCTCGGCTTGGTCAAGGATCTCCTGAATTGGAGTCATTTCATCATGTCCAAGTGTAGTGATTTCCTCAGCAGCGCCGAGTAACCGTCGCAAGCTGCCTTTATGTCCGACAATTTCAGCGTATTGTACAATATGGGTAGCCGTTGGTACACCATTAACTAACTCTGTTAGGTAACTAGCGCCGCCGATTTCCTCGAGTAATTGTTCATCTCGGAGTCGATTGCTCACGGTCAAGACATCAATTGCCCGATGTTTTTCATACAGGTGGCTAATTGCTGAAAAGATAAATTGATGACGAGGTTCGTAAAAATCCTCCTTTGAAACGATATCAGCAATTCGCAACAGACTGTCACTGTCGAGTAGTACTGAACCAAGCAGTGAACGTTCTGCTTCGAGATTCTGTGGTGGAATAATAATTTGATTATTTGCCATCTCTAGACATTACCTTCCAGCTGCATTGGTTCACCGCCAAGCATGTCGAGAACTTTATCTTGTATTAGGGGAGCTTCCGGCATAGCTTTATCGACTTCAATAATTTCCAATCGAACGTCTCCATCGATTTCATTGCGTAAAATATCTAGTAATTTCTGCTGGTTAGTACTATTTTCTACTTGACGACGGTTGAATGAGTAGCTGAAACCAAGTTTTACAAGATTTTCTTTCTTATCATATTCGAACTCTGCAAGCCGTAGTACTGCACTGAGTGGTTTGTAGTCTTTCTTGACGACGCCGATAATTTTATCCCAAAGATTTTTATCAACTAAGTTAGTTTTAATTGTAGTTTTTGGTTTTTCAGTTGAGACTGTTGATTTGCTGTTTGATGGTCGTGGTCTAACGGGCTCGGTTGGCTTCATCATATCTGGTTTCTTGTCTTGTACTGGTTGTAGTGGGCGATCGCTTGCGGGCTGAATGTTTTCTTGTTTAGCTCGATTTTTCTCTGAAATAATGGTTGAACCTACTTCATCTCCCGGCCTAGAAAACTGCTGTGCCGCTTGGATTAATAGTACTTCCAGAAGTAGCTCGGTGTTAGCAGAATTGCTAGATTCAAGCACAGCCTTGATGTTCTCAAGTGCAATTTTATCAGTTTTAGCCTTGATGTTATGATTAAGCCAATAGCGAGCAATTTGCTCAGCCAGTAATTCAGCTTGTGCGCCCTGGGAAATAGCTTGATTATAGACTGACAATGCGGCAACTGTGTTGCCTTTTAACACATTTTCAGTGATGTCTCCAAGCAGTTGCTTGCTAGCAAGACCAAGTGTCTGCAGCACGTTACTCGCGTTAACTATTTGACCACTATCAGCAACCTGCTCAAATATTGAAAGTGCATCGCGTGCACTACCACGAGCCCGCTCAGCTAGCAGTTCAGCCGCATCATCATCAATCGCAATGTTCTCGTTTTTTGCAATTTCAAGAATATGTTTTTTCAGAAATAAAACTGGAATCTCTCTGAATGAAAAGCGCTGTGTCCTAGAAATGATTGTATCTGGAACTTTATGTACTTCAGTCGTGGCAAGGATGAAAACCAGATGCTCGGGAGGTTCTTCTATGATTTTTAACAGAGCATTAAAAGCTGCTGGACTGAGCATGTGGACTTCGTCGATTATGTAAACCTTGTATTTCGAAATTGCAGGTGTTATGTAAGCTTTTTCACGCATATCACGAATGTCATCCACGCTACCATGGCTTGCAGCATCAATCTCAATGATATCAATATCTTCGGGTGCAGCCCCAGAATATTCAAGTCCGTTTATCTCATGAGCAATAATACGAGCGATACTAGTTTTGCCAACGCCTCGAGGTCCAGTAAAAAGATAGGCGTGAGAAATTTGTTCTCGTTTAATAGCGGCTTTTAAGACATCGGTAATATGTTGTTGTCCGATAATAGTATCCAAATTTTTTGAACGATACTTCTGGTAAAATGCCACTAGAAACTCCTCTTCTTGTACGTCAGTATAGCAAATTTTCTTTGATTTCGCTTGAGCGATAGCTATTAGAATCTTCCGCAAATTGACAAAAACTCTCAAGACTGCTAGAGTTCATTAGTTATTACTAATAAAACAAAGAACTAGGTATGTGACATGGCAGAATTAGCAGATAAGCAAATAAAGCGGCTGCGATCATTGATCGACGAGGCTGAAACCAGTCTAGCGGCAGCAAAAGAATTATTAATCAGTTTGGTCGGAGAAGATGATCAATTCGACGGTGTAAAGCCTCAAGAAGTGCGTGGCAAAGTGCTCGAAGGTGTCTTTGAGGGTCGTAGTATGCTCGGACCCGACGGCAAAAACTATCCAGTTCCAGCAAATTATGCATCGAAGTCCAAGCTTGTCCAAGGAGATGTTCTTAAACTAACGATCCAAGATGACGGTTCCTTCCTCTATAAACAAATAGGTCCAGTTCCTCGTAAGACTCTTGTTGGTGTATTGAAACAAAAAGATGGACAGTTTTTTGTCGAGGTTGGCAGCACTAACTACAGTGTACTATTGGCTAGCGTGACGTATTTCAAACTCGAGCTTGGTGATCAAGTCAGTGTTGTTGTTCCAGAAGAAGACCCAGAAGCCGAATGGGCAGCCATCGAAGCAGCTTTGTAATTATTTTACTTTTATTAGATAATTAGTTATTATTTAGTATTGAACCTACCTTTGGATATATGGGAACCAGATATTGAATCCGAAGTGCCCGCAAGAGTAGAGTCTCCCGCAGACCAAGATTCTACTCTTCGAAGAACAGCAGCCGTAGCGACAAGTTTCCTAGCAATTACTGGTATTCTCACCTTTAATAGTCTTTCTTAACCCGGGCCCGACAGACCGCCAACGCTTGTATGTTCTAGGCTATTAAATCCGGGAGAATCACCGCATTCATTAGCAGAACAGTCCCCATTTGGCAAGGATAGGCAGACCATGGTAGTAAATACCCAATTTTTGAGTCCAGATACTACTCTAAACTCGATCGGTTGGGGTAGCACTAACGACGATGAATTTTTACCCTCGGGGGAATCATGTTTAATCTTCAAAGCCCTAGTTCAGTTTGTGAGCAATTTCTACCCATTACCTCAAACCCAGATATGCTTAAGTTCCCTACGCTAGAGGCAATGTCTAGAATTTTAAACGCAACGATTGCTGTTAGAAGTGAATCTCAAGAAAATAGTGCAGGTAGTGCGAGAATCTGCACCGGAATAGCTCTTGATAAATTAATACTCGTTGTCCCTGGATCGAATACAGATAAAACTGTTGAATATTGTGGAGACGTCGGTATAGCCGAAGATTCTTACGGAAAAATAATGAAAACAACACTTTATAGCGGAAACATCTCTAACGATGTGTATTCTGTTTCCGGCAACTTCAAGCCAGCGAGAATAAATATAGGTAATGATATTAGCCAAGGTGATGTATTAATATACTCCGGGTACAACGACCTCGGTCAGCGAGTATATAGACGAGTGATGGTTGCGGGTCTTGATGAAAATGGTCAGTACACCCTAGTTGTGAATGTTGATGAGGTAGCACCTGGTGAAACAGTAGAAAACACTGCTGATTTATTTGGAAACGGTGGAGGATTGTTCGATTTCGAAGGTAACTTTATTACGCTGCTGGGTGGTAGCTATGGCAAAATAGATCCATTGAATATTTATAATCAAGAACATTTGCAAGAAATATCTGAATATAACGACTCCGTAAACGATCACATTAATAAAATTGGTTTTGAAAATTTAGGGCTAAAAGATACTAGTTATTGGCGGTTCATTACATTTGCAAAGTTCACACCTGAAGAGCTTGCTGCTCTTCCCCGGATTCAAGTTATCACGACAGTTGGTGGTTGAATTTAATAATTAAAAAGACCCTGACAATCAGGGCCTTTTTAATTGAACTGTATGAACTAAGCTAGTTCGACAGTTGCACCAGCAGCTTCAAGAGCTTTCTTGGCTTCAGTAGCATCGTCTTTGTTCTGCTTCTCTTTAACAGTCTTAGGTGCGCCTTCGACCATAGCTTTAGCTTCACCGAGACCAAGACCCGTTAGTTCTTTAACAGCTTTGATCACTGCAACTTTTTGACTTCCAGCGTCTTTGAGGATGACGTCAAACTCAGTTTGCTCGTCTTCATCAGCGGCAGCATCACCAGCAGGTGCAGCAGCCATTGCCATTGCAGGTGCGGCAGCACTTACGCCGAAATGATCTTCAAGTACACTTACAAGCTCTGAAAGATCAAGAACTGATAGTTCTTCGATTTCTTTAACTAGTTTTGCAAACTTTTTTGGGATTTCTTTTTTGTCTTCTGTCTTAGGTGCTTCGTCAGCCATTCTAAAACTCCTTCTTGTATGTAATTATTAAATATTTTGTAAACTTATGAAATTGCGTCTTTTCGTGCATTAAGTACGTTGTTAAGACCGCGAATATTGCCAGCTAGAACGCTAACAAAACCACTAAGTGGTGCTGCAATTGTTCCAACTAACTGGCCACGTAGTACATCTTTGCTTGGTAGCTCACTCAATTGTTTGATCTGAGCACCATCAAAGGCGTCGCCATTAGCATTAACGCCACCGATTAGCTCGAGCTGTGGGTGCTCTTTTGCGAATCGTGCAAGCACTTGAGCTGGAGCTACTTCGTCACTAAGACCAATAGCTATTGCTAGCTGACCTTTCAGCATTGAGCTGTCAACGTCTTTTAGTTTGTCGTCAGCTGCAAATGCTCGTTTAACGAGTCGGTTCTTTGCAACCTTGATCACGACATCTTCCGCTCGTGCAGCACGTCGCAGCGTTTGCATTTCGGCAACGGTCAAACCAGAGTAGTTTGCTACGACGGTCATTTTTGACTGAGCTAAAATATCAGATACGCCAGAAATGATTTCTTCTTTTTTCTTTCGGGTAATTGCCATTATTTATTTCCTTTCACCTTATTAGTTTTTCTTTAGCTAAAACAAAAAGTCTTTGGCTTTTGTTCACCAAAGACTAAAACGAGTGTATTATCACAAAACAAACAGTGACTGTTCGTTCGTCCTCGGTAGCGAATTAAGCATTTCTGCAGCTACTGTCTTCGATAAAACTATTATTATAGTATGCTAAATATCAACTATCGTCAAGAGCCTCGCTGTATTTTATCTGCTATTCCAATAACTACAGCCGCCGCTATCGCAGTCACACCCATCGCTTTATTTCTTTCACTTTCGAATATACCACTATCAAGCTCAAAGGTATCATATAGTGAATCGTCCCATCTCTCGCCTAGGTGTAAACCTCTTTTGTATTCAGGAAAATCTGTACCTTTCCTTCGCCATCCATGGGAATGATGATAAGGTGGTAGGAGCAACTGGGTATTTACATATTCTGGAGGAACAGCTATCCCACCCAGACCTTTAAAAAGTACGCCAACTTTTCTGTTATCATTATGAGGAAGAACATCCTCCCTGTAATCATCCCTGTCGTCTACAACCTTTAGTATAGAAGTGTCCTCAGTTTGCTCCTTGTTATGTGAGCGAGAATACATTATTAATGTTGGGACATCTTTGTAGGGTCGCGTGTATTTTTTTAAAAACCCACCACTTGTTGAGAGTATGTAACAATCTAAAATATGCATTGAAACAGCAAGATGTCCCATTTTTAAGTTTTTAAGTAGCTTCGTATGCTGAGGAGTTAATCTTTCAACTGGTTTAGTGTAAATACCTGTTTGTTCTTCCCATCGCGACTGAAGAGATGGCCCTGGACGAACTCCTTGTGTGAATTTATCACTACTTCGCCATTGAAAGTAGGTGGAAATTGCTAATTTAGGACTAATTAATTCTCTAGTTTGATCTGTTAGATTTAATTGAGCTATAGCCATATTTATATTATAATAAATAAACTACTATCTGTCAACTATTGATCTATTTAATAACATACAATTTATTTATTTATATAACAAATATATTACAGATAGAAATATCAAAAAATCATATAAAGTCTGCGAAAGTGCTTTGATCAACAAGTATCTTGCTAAATCCATCCGAAAGGTTTATTTGTATGTTTTCACCTTCGAGCCCAATCATAACGCGTGCGTTATCGCCACCATTGTTGCGGTAGTGAAAAAGACTGATGTTGTATCGGTCAGCAATTGATGTTAAGAATTCGTGTAGTGCACCAGGTCGCTCTGGGAAAACAAACTCGAACAAAGTTTCGTCTGTGCCTTCTGGGGCTTTACCACCGATCATATGTCTCAAGTGCCGTTTGCTAATTTCATTATCCGTTAAATCTTTAAATCTATAATTATTTTTTTTAAGAGCACCCTCTAGTTTGGATTTATCTTCAGCCTCATTAAGCAACATACCTACAAAAATATGCGCTTGTTTGACGTCTTGTTTGCGGTAATTAAATTCGCTAATTGAGTAGCCGTTAACGACATTTTCGACTAAACCACGAAGCGCACCTGGTTTTTCCGGTAATTCGATACTGTAAAGAACTTCTTTGCCGCTACCGACCAATGTGCGTTCGGCGATGAACTGTAAACGCTCAAAAGTCATATTTGCTCCACTGTTAATAGCAACAATATTCTTATCTTTGATTTTATTTTGTTCTATATAACGTGTAGCACCCGCCATTGCTAGCGCGCCAGCAGGCTCAACAATTGCCCGTGTATCCTCATAGATATCTTTTATACCGGCACAGATCTCATCAGTCGAAACAGTTATCATTTCGTCAGCATACTTCTGGCATAGCTCAAACGAATTATTACCTGGCACTTTGACGGCCACACCATCAGCAAAGATACCAACCCGCTCGAGTTCAGCAATTCGACCTTCTTTGATTGAGCGAGTCATGACGTCGCTATCGATTGGCTCAACACCAATAACCTTGCAATCTGGTTTTATGTTCTTAACGTAACTAGCTATTCCAGCTAGTAGTCCACCACCACCAACTGGTACAAATACATAGTCAACGTCAGATAGCTGTTCTATGATTTCCTTGCCGACTGTACCCTGTCCAGCAATTACTTCTAGATCATTAAAAGGATGCACATAGGTCATGTCGCGGCTTTTTTGTAATTCTTTTGCATGTTCGCCTGCATCACTGTAGCTATCTCCAAAAAGCACTACCTCTGCACCATATGAACGAACTGCATCGATTTTGATTTGCGGTGTTGTCGTCGGCATGACGATTGTGGCTTCTATGCCGAGCTTTTGGGCACTAAGAGCAACACCTTGGGCGTGATTGCCCGCACTGGCAGCTATGACACCAGCTTTTTTCTCCTGATCATTTAGTTGAGCGATTCGGTTATAAGCACCACGAATCTTAAATGATTTTACTGGCTGCAGGTCTTCTCGTTTGAAATATATTTGATTATCTAACTTGCCAGACAATTTCTTAGCATGATCAAGCGCGGTAATCTTACTGACATCGTAAACCGAACTATTTTTGATTTGATTTACTATAGAATCCATAAGTTAGCGATTATACTCGGTCTGCTAAGTTTTCGCACATTTTAAATCGATATCAAAAAGATTACGATTCCTTGTAGGCAATGGCTTCGATCTCAACTTTTGCATTCACCGGAAGTTCCCCTACGGCAAAAGCAGCTCGTGCCGGTGGATTACTGGTGATATATTCAGCATAGATTTTATTCACAGGGGCATAGTAGCTGATGTCGTTCAAGTATACAGTCGTTTTGACGACATCATTAAGTGTTAAACCTTCAGTAGCTAGAATTTCTACAATATTTTCCATTACTCTAACGGTTTGTTCTTGCAAATCATCACTTACTAGCTCGGTTGTTCCTCTTTTGAATCCAACCTGTCCCGAGACATAGTATGTATTACCCGCTTTACGAATTAGTGAATATTTTGCTGCGGGTTTACTCATTTGATATCTCCAATTATTATGTATTATTTCTTATAATAACACTTCTGATATCAAATTTGTTTTTACGCCTTCTCGTTGTTGCTGCTTAGCCATAAAATCAGGCATATCTTCACGTTGATATAAAACACCAATAGCGATTTTTTTAGTAAGGTCGTTCGCAATGTGTCTGGCCTGCTCAAGATTAGTTTTATCGTAGTCTTTGATGTCACTAATATCGAAAGCTCGTTCCATGTACCACATGTGAGGCGTAGCTTTGTTAAACGTCGGACAAGCTTGCATTACTTCGATAACCGAAAAGCCTTTGTGCTGCATGCCTTTACGAATGACATTGGTCATGTGTCCGACATGGCCAGAGTAACTACGACCATAGAAGCTTGGTTTTAGTGACATGACGAGCTGAGAGACATTGAGCTGCTCAGCTGTCGTTCCATAGGGAGAAACTTTCATAGGAACGCCGTCTGGTGTAGCAGGACTGGCTTGCCCGGTAGTCAATCCATAGTTGTAGTTGTTGTGCAGGATGAAAGTAACATTGTAGTTGGTGCGAATAGCGTGTACAAAGTGACTAATACCTTCACCAAGCGTCGCGCCGTCGCCTGCAAATGCAAGCACCGGCACATCTTCATTCGCAATACTAGCACCGCAAGCAAACGGTATCACGCGTCCGTGGAGTCCTTTGAATCTGTATCCAGAAATTTTGTCAGCACCGTTGCTGTTGCAACCAATATCAAAAGCCAACAAAACTTCATGGGGTTTTTTATTTTCTTGAGTTAGGGCATTCTTAACAGCGCCAAATATCCCGTAATTTCCGCAGTTCGTACACCAAGTGTAGAGGTTTTTACTAGCAAAACTAGCGCGAGTTCCTGGATCGCAGTCGTCTAGTGATGGGCAGCTTCCACAACTCATGATTGATTCACCTCCTCTAAGATTGTTTCCATGTCTTCAACAAAGAATCCACGACCATCATACTTAGTAAATTGTTTCGCGAAGTTGAGTGGTAGCTGTGACTGAAGCAGTGTTGCGAGTTGTGAAGTGTAGTTATTTTCAACACTGAATAAAGTTTTATTTTTAAAAAGCCTTGCTATCTCTTCTGCTTTTAACGGCCAAAGATACTCAAAATGTACATAGGCGAGGTTGTCATAGTTTTCTATCAAATCAAGCACAGTATTAGCAGTACTTCCCCAGCCAATTATATAATTT
Source organism: uncultured Candidatus Saccharibacteria bacterium (assembly GCA_964622235.1). Lineage (GTDB taxonomy): Bacteria > Patescibacteriota > Saccharimonadia > Saccharimonadales > JAGPDM01 > CAZUNB01. Next base: position 52,150 of record CAZUNB010000003.1, read on the forward strand.
TTAGAGTCTTTGTTGCCGTAAATTTTTGGTAGCGGCAAAGCGTCCTCGATTAGCTTCTGTTTTGCTATACGTTTACCATATTGAAGCTTTGTGGTTGGACCATCTTCAACTGAGTTACCTTCACCGTCGTGCTCATCACTATTAGAAAGATAAACCGGTAAGTTATCACCTGGAAACCATCGTGGGCTGACGCCTGATTTATGCTCATTGTAGAAGTCGCTCGCTGATTCTGGAGTAATCGGCTTATTTGTTAACTGACGTTTAATAGCTACTTTTTCACCTAAACTATCAATATTATAAAGCGATTCGGCTATCTGTTTTTCTGACAAGATTATCACTGGCACTCGATACATTTCCGCTAGGTTATGAGCCTCCTGTGTAACGCGATAAGCAGTTTTCGGATC
>CAZUNB010000004.1:0-9565 GCA_964622235.1 uncultured Candidatus Saccharibacteria bacterium
GCAGACTGCACTCCAATTTGCCAAGGACCATCTATGCCACTGCCGCTGGCGATAATGTCTCCACCAATAGAAAGGCAATAATCATTAATTTTCAGATCTGTAATTTTAGATAATTTATCCGCTAAATAACCTTTGCCAATGCCGCCTAAATCAATCGCAGAATCATTGGGGATTTGGACCCAGCCTTTGCCCATTTGAATTGTTTCAGTAGCATAGATTTTTCTATCTCTATAATCAGGCGAAGTAAGCTCACCATTGATAGAGCCCACATAGCCTGATCGTTGCAGGCTAGGCAGTACGAAAGGGTTAAAAACGCCTTTTGTTACACCGCCGTAATAAATACACTTAGAAAGTATTTCGCGGAACTCCGCTGACACAACCAATCGTTGGCCGGCATTTTTATTAAAATAGCTAAGTTCGCTTGTGTTAATAAAACGACTAAAACGTTGCTCGAATTCAGCAATTTCTTTCCATAGGTTATCGAACATGTTATCAACAATCTTTCTATCTTCGCTTATCAGCAGTAGCTCTAGGTTGGATCCTAAACCATAAGCTGTCTGTTTATAGGCTTGTCTACTCATGAGACAGTCGTCCTAGGGGTGGACGTAGTCTGGCTTTGCGTCGGGGAGATTACCTGGCTTTGCTGGTTATTATTAAAGCCAGAATTGGACGGAGCTGTGTTTGTACTCGTGGTGGTATTTACTCTAGGATCCTGGTCAAGCTTAGTATCAACCTGTGGTTTTCTTGTATTCACAGCCTGATCTAATGGATAGCCATCACGCCCAATAACATTTGTGGATTCCGTACTGACATTCCTTTGCTGGGCTTCCAATTTTGGAATCGTCTCATATAAATCAAATAAAGAAATCGAAAAGATTGCCACCATAAATAGCATCCCACTTAGCGAATACACATTAAAAGGCCAGCTTTTAATCTTTCCTGTTTGCCTGTGCGAGCCTTGGCTAAATGCCTCGCTCAAGATTCTAGAATCTGAAACGCCGTGTTTTTTAAGCTGTTTAATTACTGCCTTCATATAGGATGGGGGACCGCAAACGAAGAAGATTTGATTCTCGAAATCGAGCTGTAACTTTTCCAGGTTTTCTGCATCTAAATATCCCTTCAGCACATTTGTGCCGATTTTTTCCGTTTCACCGTGGCCGATTATGTATGTGGCTTTAAAATTATCATTCTCTTTTTGTATTGCTTCTATGTCTTCAAAGAATGGGATGTCATCTTGGTTTCTAGAGCTAAAGACAAGATGAACGCTATTTTTCAACTTTATGTCATTCGCGTAGCGAATCATACTCATAAACGGTGCCACACCAATGCCGCCTGCAAGTAGAACAACATCTTCATGATCACTTGGGTTAAATACGAAACCACCGAACGGTCCTTTAACTCTTACTTTATCGCCCGTATTAAGCCTCTCAACTGCATGTGTAAAGATACCATTTATACGGATACTAAATTGTAAGCGTTGCTGGTTTGTTGGAGATGAGCTTATCGAAAAACAGCGCATTGCTGTCGGACGCAGTCTATCCCTCATTGATATCCCGGCATACTGACCAGGTTCAAACAAGATTGGGTGTGAATCATCACAAATAAGTGTCAGTAGCTGGCTTGTCTGTGTTAGTCTCTGATTGTTTTCGACTTTATATTTAGCCATAGCTACATTATATACCTAGTGCATACCTTACATAAGTAACAAACGATATTTATTTGCTAGCTGTTGAACTATGCATCTGTCGAAACCAGCAGGTCGGTCTGCATGACTATTGGCTAATGCTGTTGATGATAGTGGCCTAACCGATTCGAACCAGATTAACATATCAGAGGTAAAACAAAACTCGGTCATGGAACCAGGTTTACCTCTGTTAAATTTCTTTGGCTGAGCGTAGTGGTCTGAAGCCCTACAATAGAGATAAATGAGGCAAATGGGACGCAGAATGGCTATATTGGGGAGTGTCTCGTTTTAGAGGATTACCTCACGCCCATTCGGCGTTTTGAGGTTGTTGTTAGCTCCTATATTGATATCAGGATTACTTGTTTGCTTGGGCTTCAACTTTTGTTTCTTGATAACCAACTCTTTTAATACCTCTTCACACTCGTTAGCCTTTACGTGCCCATCTAAGTGCCCAAGCCGATATATAAGATGCCACCCGCTCATAAGTCGCCAGTTAGTGTCACCAAGAGCACTATCGACTAGTTTTTTGAAGATGATAGCCCGTAGAGTCTTAAAAGTGCAAAAATACTTACCATAACCAGGCCTACCGCAGCAACCACAAGCACAGTAGTATTTGCACCAGTCCGAGCCAGCTGACGACCGGCAGCTATCGAGCTGGTACCGCCTTGTACTATGCCTCCCTGTACTTCTCCGCCTAGCACTATACCGCCAATCAACGGCCCTATGATGGGGGCTGTGGTATCTATAACGTTGACAGTTCTCGAAACTTGATTTGCTTCATTGCCGGCAGTATCAGATAGGTCATAGTAGATTTGATATGTACCGACCCTAGTAACATCAAGAGTGTCGCCACTAATTTCGATATCATTCACCGTTAGATTAGTGTCTGCGTCGGTTATGGATACACCCGTCAAAAGGTCGTAGGGGCTGTTTCTTTCGATAGTAACTTCCTGGGGGGTGACCATAATGACGGGATTTGTATGATCAATCGTAAATTCTGAGACTTGTGAGTAATCGCTATAATTACCAGTAGGGTCCTTTGCCCTGACTCGCCAGTACCATAGGCCCTCAGCAGTAAAAGAGATGGACTCTGCGGCTATCGAACTTTCTGTAGTATCCATAGTTACATTATCACCGAAGTTTTCGTCTTGAGACCGAAAAAACTCGTAAGTAACCACACCAGAATTGTCAGTTGCGTCAGTCCAATCAAATGCAACATTTGAATCACGCAGGTGTTTGCCATTAGTCGGTGTCAGAAGCGACGGAATTGTTGGAGGCGTAGTATCAGACGTATCAATAGTCAGGTTCCTTTCTTCAGAGAAGCCAGTTTCTGCCGAAGCATTCGTGCACTCAACTGAATAGCTATAAGAACCATCAGCTAATCCTGAAACTGTGTGTCGCCAGATGTCATCTGCACCCTTGAGCATATCGTACGAACCTGTACCAATACTTAGACCTTCAATTCGAATATCATCGATCCATCCAGAATCAGGAGCGCGTGTTACGCTAAAATCTTTGGTATATTCCCAGCGAATTGAATGATTACCAGCAGAAATAGGTAACGAGACTTGAGTCCAGCCAATATCTCCATCTATATCAGTCTTATAGGCTCCGTCTATTTCGAACTTAAGCTTGTCCCAGGCTTCTTCAGAGCCGACTTTCCAATAAAAACTTATATTTGTATCTGATGGCACTACAACATCTTTTGAAATCCAAGACTGTACATTATCCTGATTAATCAAATTGCCACTCTTTGCAGAGTAACTGCCAGTATGAGCATCTGTGCTTATCACCCAGTTCGCATTTCCACCGGTTGCCCAACCGTCTAGTGAGTTATTTTCAAAATCTCCAGCACCTGAGCCAAATTTTAGCTTACAAGACGTTGCATCATTACTTGCAGAAGCAGCAAAAACGTGACTATTAGAACTAGTCACCAGCCCATTTGCGGGCGATAGAACCGTGACGCTTGGTGGGACAGCGTAAACTATCGCTGGCGGCACGACTTGTAAAATAAGCAACCCCGCCATAGCTAGCGACATTAGACTAGTGATTTTTTTAAATACATTCATGGTTATTCCTTTGTATAGCGTTAAAATCAAGTACGTTTAAAATATTGAATATAGATTAAATATTAGTCGTTGATTACTCTTATACCAGCGACCAACGTATATTTATATGGTCATTAAGCTAATATTTTTTCAAGTATCTGTTTTAATACTTTTATTGTATATACATATCATACAAATATCAAACTATCTGTGTATTACTGATACAAAAGTTCGTTTAGTTCAGATCAAGAGCGCGAACTGATTGTATCGGCATACAATTTTCGGCAAACTGCAGTGGGAGAATCTTTCAAACGAGCCTATCGACATAAACCCTGTACGTAATATAGTTGAGTAAAAAAAAGCCGAATCAACGGCTCTTTTCTTCGATATATCTTATCTGGCTGAGCATACAGGTCTGGAAAGTATTTTACTGACGGTGGATACTTACTTGACTAAAATTCGAATCTCACGTGGCTGAGCGTACTGGTCTGAAACCGTGTAACAACTTTAAACGGGACAAATGAGATACAGAATGGCTATATTCTAAGCGTCTCATTTTATGGAATTAATTTATCCATTAGCTCAATAAATGCATCATCTGTCCACATTTGCAAAGCTTTGTCACTTCTGAAGTCATCCTCGACATTTCGCGATACTTTGATATCAAGATACTCTCCATTTCTTTCACCAGTGTAAAACCCATAGAGCTTGTCATCACCTTTGCGCACTCGAGTAACATAAAATTTATATCTATAACTCGGATGCGTATAAACATCCTCTTCGCCCCTGCTGGGAAATCCGTTTTGAGTTTTATTAAATACAAAGCGTTTGCCCAGTAGTACGTCTTTGTATTCACTTCTAGTCATGATTTAATAGTAGCAGATTTCAAATTCTCGGACTTTACAGCCAAATATTTTAAAATCTCCTCGTGTTCATGGCACGTGCACACTCATTTAAGTATCCGGATAGGTTCTGAGTCGTATCAATAAATAGACTAAATAATGCACCAATTAGGTCAAGCACAATACCTTTAAAGGCTGAGAGATATATTACAATGCTTGTAACTATGCAGCCCTGAGATCTTCAAAAGCGCCAATTTCTAAAATCGGTACGCCTGCAGCAGCCCTATATGCTGCTCGCGCTAATACTCTTGGTCCTCGTGATGCAAGGCTCGAATACACAGCACTCTCAAGCCGGCGAAACTTCATGACACCTGGGTGCTCAATAATACGACCTTTGGCGTCTCTAAACCCAATAGGTTCCGGCACTATAATTGCCTTCATGCCCGCATAATAAACTTCACCGAAATTTTTAACTCCCTGATCATCAATCAAAACTGCTTCTTCTGGTTCAACACCTAATCTACTCGCCAACTCAACCCCTTGCACCCCAGTGGGCTTTTTACCCATGGGAGTACCGTTGGGAAGAACCATCCCCTTGTGCACGTAAGGTACAGGGCCATCGACTCCACCGAGGTGTGTTGCGACCAGGTCTATCAGTCCAGTTTCTTGACCTAGTAGAGGTTGATTAGTGCTATTTGTCATAAGTCCAATTGGAACACTTAATCTTCCAGCGAGTTTCGCGGCTGCAACAAATCTAGTATTTTCATGTAAGTCATCGAATGCAGGCATTTCGGCAGGCTCATTACCGTAGAAAGGCTCTAACACTCCTTCTACATCAAATCCAATTGCACCTGCTTCGAGATCTGCTGCAACCACAAGAGCTTGCTCAAGGTCTCTTACTAAATACAAGCCTGGTTTATGTTCACTCATTTATAGGCATTCTATAGCTTCTTAATACGAAATGGCAACCATAAGCGACTATGGAAAGCTGAGTGGAAAAAATCAAAATCAAAATTAAAAAGTATACCTAGTAGTATTAATCTATGGGCTTTCAGTTTTAACATGAAGCCTATCTAAGCTTGGTCGCCGAAAGACAAATGTCATTATTCTGACGCAATGCTGGCTAAGCTTTTATTTATTATTGCGCTCAATAGCACCAAATTTTTGCTCTTCTAACATAGCTTGGACTACTTAAAAATAGTTTGATTAGCGATAACTACCCATTCATCAAGCTCTTTCAGCTGCTCGGGGGTGAGAGGTGTTTGCTTTTGTTTTTTATTGAACAGTCCAATAAATTTCTTAATAAGACTCATAGGTTACTCGGCCAGTGTTTCAATACTAAAACTACCTTTGTTATCAAAGTGGAGAGTAGTAGATATTCGCTGGCAGCTTGCATGTTGCATGTCACCAGTCAGCTCAGTAAATACACCAACAAATTTGTAATACTTTTCATTTGCGATTCGGTTTTTAAAATGAGCAAAAATTATGCGCTCTCCAGGTTCATCTCGTGGAAAATATTTTTGGCTTGCGATTGACGAAGTTGGCAACTGGTTCATTTCAAAGGTCTTGTCGGCGTTGAGTAGCTCGTTTATAAAATCACCATTTCTGTAAAGCTTTGGAAACCACACTCGCCAGTTTTCATCAAGCTTGTAGGTGGCTTGCATGTGAGCCTTAAAATTTTTACCGAACAACCTGAGAACCTCCACATGGTATTTGAACCGGATATCGTCATCGATGGAAATATATCCCTGATTAATAACATCTTCTATAGTCATAGAGTTAGCATACTATAAACAAATAGATAGAGGAACGGATTGCCACCTACTCTAACCCTGGGTTCGTGTAACTAATAATAAAAAAACCTATACACTAATAGTATGCAACCTAATTCATCCAATCAATGGCTCATATCCTCTAACTCATCTAAGTATAATATTAATGGAGCGTTCGCCGCTTACCAAACGATTACATGGGGTCTGACGATTGAAGTGGACGTAGACGATTTAATCTATATCTATGTATCTGCACCAGAGAGTAAAATTAAGTATCGGTGTGTCGTCGACAGGGTCAATGTACCTGCGACTGAAAAGATTGGTACCGAATTTTGGCTTAAACCTATCGATCCGAATAGAAAGCTTATAAACATAAGACTAGAGTCATTATTAGATGATGACAGGTTGAGTTTGCACAGCTTAATAGACGGCGGTCTTATTAAATCTGCGCCTCAAGGTCCGAGAAAAGTTCCAGACGAATTAGAGCAATTGCTAAGCAGCATTTAAAAGTTGATATATTGGAAATAACGCCTTTCAATTACGGCAGATACTTTCATGTCTATTTTATATCACTATATTTTCTTTTGAGTATCACTTACTCGTTTATTGGAAGTGTCCGTTAATTCTAATTTGAATCCTTTTTTATTTATCAGTGGCAACATAATTGATTCGCTATTGTCGTTAGATTCAAGGGTGTTTCTTGTGAGCTTTGTCCGAAAAGAGAAGTAGTGAGCACCGTATTTTATAGGTATTTCGTAAACACATGCCTGCTCAAAGCTTTCTATTTCACCATCTTCGAACATGGCGTATGTATATGGTGGGAGAGTGCCAAGATTTATTTTGTTTATTCCCGTTCTCGTGCTGCTTAGTGTTGCAAAGCGACTCATCTTAATATCCATTTCCATGCTTGAGTTGTTAATGAGGTATAAGCAGTAGTTCGAGTCTTGCATTACAAGCCCAAATAGCATTTCTTTATGAAGCTCTCTGATAATATAAGCCCAATAATCTCCCATTATTTGTTGGACTAATTGTTCCTTCGTTTGTCCGTCTAGGGACCTAAGTGAAACTAATTTCTTTGACATATAAACATCCTTTTCTCCGCGTAGAGAAAGGATAAACATGTTTAGTGCTTACATCTTTCTCTTGCGAGCTGGAATTACCACCTTGCTAGCCGGTAGGTTAGTAGGTTGGTGGTAGATCACAGGGCCAGTCCCTAACTACACTCTCGATATTAAATTGTTAATACTCTCATTATAGAAGAAGCAAATTAATTTATCAAATCATAATGATTAAATAGAAAGGCGCGATGCACACATCATTTAATGCTTAAAAATGTTGTTCGGTCCTCTAGTTGTTATTTCCCGTGCTGATTTTGGAAATAACTAATATGTGCAAGCTCTACGTTCTTTGCAATCTCTGCTAATTTTTTTAATGAGACGTCTACAAACTCATCGTTTACCAGGTGCTTGCTATCAACTGAGCTGGCGGCCATTTCGCTTATTACTTTCTGCACCTGATCAGGGATATCGCGATCAATTTGGTGTATAAATCTATTGCGGACTGTGCGTATGGCGTCAAGACTCTTCCATATAGATTTATTGATATCAATTTCAATACCGCATCCTTGTGCGAACCATAAGATGTATTTGTTTATATATGGGATATTTTTATCTGGTAAATCTACGTCTATACCTTGGTCTTCTGCTATCTCCAAGCTTAAACCATTTAACATGTTTTCTAAAAGTGAGAGTGCGATCGCTAACGTTGACTGCCTAATGTATTCTGGGAAATGTTCTACGTCTACATCGGCCGTTTCACTGTATGCATCATTAAGTTCAGCACTGTCAGGAAGATTAGTAGATTTAAGATCACTTACATAATTTGTAAAAAACTCCTTACTAAGATTCCAATGTCTATTAAGACTCTGGTATTTATAAGCGAACTCCCAGATTGATTGTGAGCAGAAGTATTCTTCGGTCTCAAATACCGGTTTAATTTGTAAAATTTTTATAAATGCATCGTTTTTAAACATAGTCAACCCTTTACTACTTATGCTCCTGTACTGCTAGTCAAGTGTCCAATTGTCACTAGGACTAACGATAATGACGTACTCGCGGCTGTAATAGCTGATTGATGCAGTCTAAGAGTAAATTTTATACTTTCCATACATTAAGTATAACTTACTCTAAAACAGGATGACTAAAACTTAATTCTTGAAACATCCCATGGAGTTATAAGACCTATAACTTTCTCATTTTTTGAGCCTGTTTCTGTAACAAACGTCGCATTCAGTCTTATGTCATTCTTAAATGAATCTTCGATATTTTTGAACACATCAGCAGCTAGTTTTTTTCTGTCAGTGAATAGGTATGCAGAATTTGAGTCTGAAGCATCTGGTTTATCTAGGTACTCTTCTATTTCGGAAATTATGGTATTCTCCAGAATCAATCCGTCGCTAGTCATATTGCTGGAAAGCCACTTTACTAATGAGTATTCAGAGAAGACATATTCCACCTCGTTCTTAGAATTTAATACTGGCAATATGGTAAAGCCCCCGCTTTTCATCAGGTTTAATGCATCGGCAATACTATGGTCTTTGGTTATCGTGGTGATATTCTTTGTTGCGACCTCGTTAGCAGTTTGCGGATTGCTTAGCCTGGTGTACAAATCTTTAATAGATTTTAGTGTCGAGTCGTGGGGGATTGCATAAGGAGTTTTTTCGATATCTATAGAGCTATGTTCAATAAGGTTTCTCAGCTTTGCGAACTCGATGAGTCTTGACTCATAAGGCGTAACCAATGAGTCTCTTCTATTTACGAGTTCTTGTAGCTGAATAGCGAAACTGTTACTTTGCGACTTTGATCTTGCTGATATAAATTGTTCAATCTTACTAAACTCTTTTTTGAATTGTAAAGCGTTGTTTTCTTGTATCATATTTCTTAATTATTATTCATTTGATAGTAGTTGTCTAGCTATTGACGACAGCTAAGGTTTTAAAGAATTGATTAAGTTTTCTTTATAATGCAGCGATTAGTTTTTTATAGATCTCGACCATCGCTAGAGTATCCAGAGTATTATATTTACGCATTTGCTCAAACATTGCTTCTTGCTTGCCTTCGTGCTGGCCGTCGATTACTGTCTCTACCCAAACCCTACCAGTAGTCAGGCCATCTTGGATCTTTAATTCTTTATACGATAATTCTGGTACTAAAACAGGTA
>CAZUNB010000004.1:9575-26232 GCA_964622235.1 uncultured Candidatus Saccharibacteria bacterium
GGCCTTTATGGATGAACTGCCTTTGAATTCTTTAACGACATACCAGTCTTTTTGGAAAGGAATTTCAAGATCGATCATACGTTCGTTCAAATTCTCGAAGAAAGAACTGTGCTTTCCGCTCATTGCGGCCATTTCTCGGTTTCTATCTCGTTCATACACATGATGCCAGACGATAACACTGCCTTTGTCGCTGATCTTATCCATCATATGTTCTGCTAGTGGTTCAATCGGGTTAGAGTCATCCGTATGTAAATACATTTCATGTAGAAGCTCAGCATCTGGTGAGTCTAATATATGGACAGAATATTGGAACACTACTTGTTGATAGGGTTTGTTTCCGTTGTATACAGGAACAGCTTTACTGAAGGCTTCATAATCTAAAAAGTATAGTGGAAATTCGAGTTCATCTAAGAACTGCTTTATTTTGGGTTTAATAACAATAGCTCTATCTTTCTTAGTGACAGCAATCTGGTTTTTAGCCTTCTCGCCCGATATCTTTAAGTCCTCGGGGATGTCTTCGATAAGCAACTTATCCTTATTTTCCATATAGGCAACTGCGCCACCATTTCTTCCTGCTAAATCATAAATACTATATTCGGGTAAATTTGGTTTAAGACGTCTAAATATTTCCATCCAGTCTTTTTTCTTGCCTAGTCCAACGTGGCGAGGGGATGGGTCGGGCATTGTAGGTTGTTGCATTATTTTTAATGCGTCTATAACTCTGTCTTCAGTGACTGGTTTTAGAGCTTTAACTTTGTCAGTAACATTCGTTATCTCAGATAGTTCTTTGATATTTATTGCGCCCTTTCGTACATACTTATTATTAAGATGAACTACATAAATGTTATTAATCGTATAGCCCAGCTGTTCCATGACTAGCTGCTGAAATGACAGGTCGGGATAATGCTCGTCTTTAGCAGTTGTGGTAGCTTTAACTTCATACAGATTGAAGCTGCCGTCATCTAGTTTTTCAATAATATCGAAGATGAAAGTAAGTTGTCCACTTATAAACCTACCTTGAAAAATAACTTTAGTGTCTTTCTCTAGCTCCGAAGTAGTTTTATCCAATAACTGATTGTATGATCCGTACTTTTTAGGATCCCAGCCAAGAGTCACTCCATCCGGAAATAACTGTTCGGCGTATGGTTCGTAGTTATGTCCTTCATCGAACCGAGCCTGTAGGTTAGCATCAATAGACGGGAGTTTCTTAGGATCATGCTTCTTCATCCACAGCCATGCTGGGTGCTTAAGGAGCATCATGTAGTCTGATTTAGATATTTGCATGCAGTAATTATACAGTAGTAATCTTGATGTCATACATTCAATAAGGATTACGCGGAACAGTATCTGAACATTGAGTTGTTACGCTCTGCTGCCACGAATTAACAGCTACGGGGGAACGTCCTCTAAATGCCCAAATACCTACGCAGACAGTAAACAGAGACAGTCGACAATAGCTTACTGAACTAAAACTCGCAAGACATTAGATTTATATTATCGTCAGTCTTTTAAACCTATCATACTGCAAGTAAGCAATGTATAGTTATAGTTAGTCTATGAATGAGACAAATAAAGACAATATTGAGTCCTTGTTGACGCTAAAAGAAGCATCAACATTACTGAGTTGCCACCCGAACACATTACGTGAGTGGGACAAGTCAGGCTATCTGAAAGCCATTAGAATTGGACAACGAGGCGACAGAAGATACAAGAAAAGCGATATCCAGAAACTTATGGGGAAAACAAAATGAGTTTATGGCAGGCACTTACGCCAAAATTAGAAGATTGGCGAGAATCTAACTACAAATGCGACAACTACCCTGCAATCGCTGAGATATTAAGGTATCAGCGTCACGAAGACGGTTCGAGTCGTTATTTACGTATACCGCAAATTGAGGCACTTGAAATGTATTGGTTCATTAGACTTGTTCTCAAAACGCCAAGGCTACTCGATCTTTACAAACTGGCATTCGATGATCCACAGGAATTAGCGAGTGCCCTTGGAGTAAAGGTCGATGTACGCTACGCAGATATTGGCAAAATTCTAGAAGACGCAGTTAACGACAGCCACGTAGCAAAAGAATTCAACCTCGAACACATCATCGAATCACTACAACTTGATTATCCAAGTTACATCATGGCACTGACTATGGGCACTGGTAAGACCGTTTTAATTGGTAGCATAATCGCTTCTGAATTCGCTATGAGTATTGAATATCCAGAAGCTAACTTCATGAAGAATGCATTAGTATTCGCTCCTGGAACTACGATCATCGGCTCATTAAAGGAACTTTCGGATGTCCCGTATGCTCAAATATTACCACCCCGCTTTTACAAAAAATTCCTTGCAAACCTAAAAATTACATATGCCCAGACTGGCAGTAAAACTATTCAGATAGATCAGGGCGGCACTTACCATGTAGTTGTTACCAATACTGAAAAAATCATATTAAAAAAACCTGCTCGCAAAAAGAATCAATCCACGCTTGAATTTAAAACACTCGAAGAACAGTACAAGCTCACTGAGAACCAGCGATTAGCAGCAATAAAGAGTCTACCCAACCTCGGCATATTTAGCGATGAAGCCCAAAATACATATGGCAGCAAACTGGATGAGGAACTTAAACGAGTTCGAGCTACAATCGATTACCTACACGCCGAACGGAACCTTGTTTGAGTAGTAAACACTACTGGTACGCCCTATGTGGGCAACAAAACCCTTCCCGATGTCGTTTATTGGTATGGGCTCAGTAAGGGTATCGAGGACGGCATACTTAAAAGCCTAACTAACAGTATTATCAGCTATGATTTTGATGATACACCACCAGAAGAAGTTTTTGATGATGTGATAAAGGATTTCTTCAAAGAGTACGGCAGTACAGCAACGGTAAACGGCTCAAAAGCTAAAATTGCCTTCTACTTTAAGAATCAAGAGCACCTTAACGAGTCTCGCCCACGGATAGAAGAGGCACTTGCCGAAATAGGCGAAAGCCCAAGTATTATTTTGATGAATACTCAGCAATCCAACTCCGAAGAGTTGAATGAATTTGCGCGACTAAACGACCCAGCTAGCCAAAAACGTGTGATTCTACTTGTCAGTAAGGGTAAGGAAGGATGGAACTGCCCATCATTATTCGCATGTGCGCTTATTCGACAACTCACAAGCTCGAATAACTTCATTTTGCAGGCATCAGCACGATGTTTACGTCAAGTCGAAGGTAACTCACAACCAGCTAGGATATATATTGAAGTCCGCAACCAGAGAGTGTTAAACAATGAGCTAAGCAAGACAGAGAGCATCACACTGTCTGAATTGAATAAACAAGAACCAAAAAATACTGAGGTGACCCTGGTATTTAGGAAAACTAAATATCCGCAACTTGAACTTACTCGAAAGATTGAGACAATCATTGGGCGCAAGGGTGGCTCAGATATAAAGATAACTAAGCCTAACAAACCAGAATCACAAAAAGTATTCAGAAGTGTCTTCTCGCCAACAGTCATGGGTAACGGCGTCATACTAACCAACACTGGCGAAGAGCAAGACATCGCATTTAACGACGATACCTACGATCAGCTTACTGCGGCAACGCTTTTAGCACAGAATTACCATCTAGAACCATTAGACACCCTCCGCAGGCTTAAAAAGGCATACGGGGAGACAGATGTGCCACGAGCTGATCTTGAAGCCTTATTCAAACAGGTAGAAGATCAACTTGGTGAATACGAAGTGACTGAGACTACTATTACCCAGGCACTTGCGCTCATTAAGTTCGTTGACGATGACAACCAACCCGTCATGAAGAAGAACGCGTCCGGTCAGTATTGCCACACAATCCGAATACATGACTCCCAAAAGAATAATATTGTTAACGAAGCAGACGAGCATGGACGTAACAAAAGAGATTTAGGTTTCCATTACACTCCGTACAACTTCGATTCCGAGCCAGAAAAACTATTTCTCGAAGAAATGCTCGACCGATTGCAAACAAAAACAGCAGAAGTTACTGACATCTACTTCACGGGCGGTTTAACCAATAAGCAGTTCACCGACCTATATTTCGAGTATAAAAGGCCAGACGGGGCATACCATGCATACTTCCCTGATTTTGTTATAGTTAAAAAAGATGGTTCCTTCCTTTTGGTAGAAATAAAAGCCAAAGGCAAAGAACAAGACGAAGAAGTGTTGACCAAGGCGCGAGCCGTGCAGAAGCTTGAAGATTTACCAGAGAATAGATTCAAGTACCACATTCTGTATACCGAAACACCGATCGCCACAAATAAATTAGTAAACGTAGTTAACCTGATTGAGGAGTTATAATCATGCCAGAAGACAAGCAACACAAAGTATCAAAAATTAAAGGTCGAGCTATGCTCCACTGGGTAGGCAAAAAACCACTGGACTTAGTGCAAAGCTACCCTGCGCAACTCGTCGAGACCGTTAATGGTAAAGAGACGACACTGAATTACGCAAGTCTTAAAAAAGACTGGCAGAACCTACTATTCCATGGCGACAACAAAGAAGTATTGAGTACACTAATCGTCAATGGTTTCAGAGGAAAAGTTGACCTAATATATATCGACCCACCTTTTGATAGTGGAGCAGACTATGTGCGAAAAGTTGAATTGCGTGGTTCAAAGGAAAAAGTTGCAGGTGAAGACCAAAGTGTCTTAGAGCAAACCCAATACACAGATATTTGGGCAAATGATAATTATTTGCAGTTCATGTATGAAAGACTTATCTTACTAAGAGAGTTACTGAGTGACAAAGGTACGCTGTATTTACACTGCGATTGGCATAAGTCACACCAATTAAGATTCTTAATGGACGAGGTTTTTGGTGCTGAAAAATTTCATAGTGAAATAATATGGAGTTACCAGACGAGACAGTTTTCTAGAAAATATTGGAACAGAAAGCACGATACCATATTAGCCTACTCAAAAGGCGAAACTAACATTTTTAACGTTGATGACGTTTTGACTGCTCTTTCGGAAAGTACGATTAAAAAGTATAAGCTTGTAGATGAAGATGGGATGAGATACCGACTGAATGGACGAGGGATAACAGATAGCCCAATAAGGTCAGCAAAAGACGTAGACCCAAAATGGGAAATCAGCAATCCCGAACTAGTAGTAAGAGATCATATTAGAGAAGGATTTCCGCCAGACGCTGTTTGGCAAATAGGCATCGTGAATCAAGCTGCAACTGAAAGAACAGATTACCCTACTCAAAAGCCAGAAGAGTTACTTGATAGAATCATCAAAGCGTCAACGAATAAAGATTCAATCGTTCTTGACTGTTTCATGGGCTCAGGTACGACAGCAGCTGTTGCTCAAAAATTAGGACGCAAATGGATTGGTGCAGATATAAACAAAGGTGCGATTCAGACGACCATGAAACGACTTCAAAAGATTGTTGATAAGCAGGCTGCTGATAAAAAGCCAGCAATTAGTTCAATTCTTAACTTCCGAGTTAACAACTACGACTTCCAAAAAATTCACGAGCTTAAAGGAATAATCATTGAAAAGTACGATGTCACACCAGTGAAGACTGACGGACATTTTGACGGTACTGTTGGCGAACGCTTAGTGAAGATAGCTGAACTAAACCAACCAGTTAACAAGCTCACAGTTCAAGGTGTTTTAGATGAACTAAAAAATCGAGAAGAAGAAACAAGAAATATCTTGATTATTGGAAGCGGGGTTGAGCTTGGCGTAGATCAAATGATCGTAAACCACAATAAAACACACCCAGTCAACAAGATTGAGGTAAAAGATTTGCAATCAGACGGCATTATTGTGCATGACCCTGCCGAGGCTGATGTAGAAATCAAGAAATCTGGCGACAAAGTAAATATAAACATCAACAACTATCTATCGCCAACAATCATCAAGCGACTCGACATTGATCGCAGCATTTTTGGTGAGAAGATAAAAGACTTCCGTTCTCAAATAGATGTGGTCGTGATTGATACAGACTATGACGGTAAAACCTTTAATATTGTTCATTCTGACGTACCAGAAAAGAAATCTGACCTTATTGTTGGTAAGTATGAATTAGACTTACTAACACCAATCTCAAAAGTTGCTGTTAAGATAATTGACATGCTCGGCGAAGAAATGTTAGTTATTGGTTGATCGAATCTCTATCACTTGGGTGTGTACATATACATGCTTAGTGGGTTATAAGGACTGTCCTCTATAACTGCTGCTTTAAAACAGAGCATCGTATCAAAAAAATACCAGAACTTGGCTCGCGATCGTGGCCGAGATAGAAACCATTTTTTGAGATGAGATAATAATTCTTTATTGAATTTTGATATTTTGTAATTCTAGATGTACCCGGTACTCACGTAGCTCAATCATTCCTTGAACTGGTTTCAGCGCAGACACAAGAGATTTGTCGGCCCTTCCTACAATAATCAGCCCTCTAACACCCTTATTATTTTGAGATAGCTGCTCTTGAACCCAGCCAATATAGTTTAAGACTTGACCCACTACTTTGAAGCCAGAGTTTGCGCGCTTCAGTTCAATCACCACATAATCACCTCTTTTATCAATTGCCAGAATATCAATTATTCCTACATCAGTTGTGTATTGCTGTCCCGTATTTCCCTCTTCGTCAACATACAGTCGTAAATCTTCTCCAAAATCGATATTTTCCCAATTTTTCACAACATATTCTTCAAGGTGAGATTCCAGCGGCATAAAGCCCGTATTGTCGTTTTCAACTATCGTCTTTGAGCCATCACTGGCTTCAACTTCTCCAGGATCAATCTCATTAGTCAGCTCCTCTGCCTTTGAAGAAGAGTACTGTCTAGCTGTTACAAAAATAACATCCTGAGTTACCCATCGGAATTCATCATCTTTAAACTCTAAACCATCAGTCAGTGCGTCTTTAATTTCTGCGAATTCTGGTCGTTTTTTTATTACCGTCCTTAATCCCTCAATGTATTCATTATATTTTAAGTACTGTTCTCCGGGGGGTGTTTTTTGCGGAATCTTAAATTCAGGATTTATAAACCTAGCAAACACTTTCCATTCTGCAGGTTTCAGGGGATTGTAATCATTTGGGAACATGAAACTAAGTAGTAAAGATATGAATCTCAATGTTATATAAGTATTTGCTGGTTTTTCATTATTATTCCTGCCTCTCAGTACTTCAAGTTCTTCAAACGCTTTTTTAGTATCTGTTATTCTTTTAGAAACATCTGTTGATGTGTCGAATAGATTCCTTAGTATAGTCCTTGTTTCTTCAGTGAAATCTTCTGCATAATGGATAAGCATTCTCTTAGGGAAATACATCGATCCAGCAACCAAATTAATATTTTCGATTGAGTCATCTATATTGCCGGCCAGGTCAGTTGCGTCCAGATTAAAGTGGGTTTGAAAATGATTAACTGCGTTGAACTTGTATCCTTCGTCAACGTCAACATGATTTTTGATACCGCTTTTACGAATATGATCTAAAAATAATCGGATCCATTCGTTATATTTACATGCATCGTTTTCCATAATTGAATTCATATTTATATATTAACATTTAATAAGATAATAATTTAGATACTAGAGGTTCGTAGTCTATAGGCCTGCGGTGGAACTTCCTCTCTGATATCATGGATTATTAAGTAAATTAACGATTCTTTGTCTATTTAGCGTTAATTTGCACAACTTTATGCATATATTAACGCTTATGTTTAGCTGAGGTGGTAGGATGAACGCTCGATGATAGACTAACTTCGTTATTCCATCATCTCCCTAGAAATTGTTAAATCTTTCAGATTTGACAATTATCTGAACCTCTTTTGCTCTTACAAAAGTACGGTTCGCATGCTAGAACTCAAGCCAAATTAAAAACCACCAAAAAAGGTGGTTCTAAATTTGGCTGGGGTGGTAGGATTCGAACCTACGCATGCCGGCACCAAAAGCCGGTGCCTTACCGCTTGGCTACACCCCAATAATTGAAAATATATTGTTAAAGTAGAGCGATATTGCTCTACTGCAACTGGTATTGTATCAAATATTCGCTAAATTAATAATAGTGCTCAGTGTTATAATGAATAGATACTGTTGAGGGGGTAGAGATGGCAAAACAGACAGCGACTTTCGGCGGCGGATGTTTTTGGTGTTTGGACGCAATATTTCGTTATACAAAAGGAATTAGTTTGGTTATGAGCGGATATGCTGGTGGGGCGGATGATAATCCGAATTATGACAAGGTTCATTATAACAACAGCGGTCACGTCGAAGCTGTACAAGTCGAATTTGATGATGAGATAATTCCATACGAAGCACTTCTCGATATCTTCTGGACGATGCATAACCCGACAACACCAAATCAGGATGGTGCAAATTTCGGTGAAGAATATCGATCTGTTATCTTTTATCATGATGATGAGCAAAAATCGCAAGCAGAGAAAAGCAGAAAAACTGTCGCTGCCGAGCTGTACAAAAAGCCTATTATTACAGCGATTGAACCATTTAAGAACTTTTACCAAGCCGAGGAAGAGCATCAGTCTTATTATAAGAAGAATCCTAGTGCTCCATATTGTACAATTGTAATCGATCCAAAAATTGAAAAAATTAAAGCTCGCTACGCGCAATATTTAAAGGACTAGTAAGTGCACCACGCAATAGTTTACAAAAGATTGAAAAAAATCCTTCAGCCGGTTTACCGCTGGCGCCCAAAATCCCAAACAATGGCGGTAATAGTGTCTACTGGCTTTGCTGCATCAATAATGCTTGGATACTTTGGTGTAAATAGCTTACTTAAATCATTTGACGCAAGACAGAATACAGCATTATTTAATATTGATGGTGACAAGAAAAGGAAATTGCCTGAATTCTCATCAACAGGGACTTGGCTTAATAGCGAACCAATCAAGATCGAACAGTCGGGAGACAAGGTAGTGCTCGTCGCCTTCTGGAGTAGTAGCTGTAATGTTTGCAGAACCCAACTGCAGCAATATCAAGATATATACGATAAATACAAAGACTATGACGTAAAATTCGTGACAATACATAGTCCTGAGTTCGCCTTTGAGGCCAACGAGGATTACATTCAGACGGTGCTTGATGATATGAACGTAAGCGCTCCAACTCAACTTGATAATGACTACAAAGACCTAGATGCTTATGGGATTGACTCAGTTAATTCGTTCGTAGCTGACAGAGGCGGGACGGTTCGTTTCTTTAATGATCGTAGTCTTGGTAGCTCGCAGACAGAAAAGGTGATAAGAGCCTTAATTAAAGAAAAAGATAAGAATATCAAGCTTCCAGCACTGGATAATGGGCAAACCGGTGTGTCGGCTAGTGACGAGCCGTTGCTATCGGTAAATTATTACCTAAATGATGATGTCGGTAAAGAAACCTTCTCAGGAAGTAAGCTTATGGGTGGCTCTAATGACTATACCTTCACTACTGGATTGCTTGCAGTCGACAAATGGTCAATTAGTGGCCAATGGAGAGTTACGAATGATTATATCGAATCCGAATCGGACAATGCTCGTTTCTTTATCAAACTAGTTGGAGGAAGAGAGATTGTAGTGGTTGCTGGATCAGATAGTGGCTCTCTTGTTGAAACCGAAAAAAAGTCAAACATTCCTGAGAACATTGATTTTGTAAAAAAGATACAAATTGACCGTGCTGGTATCTATAAACTACTCAATAGTCCTGAGCCATTAGCACAGCCAGAGTTTAGCTTAAAAGTCCCAGCGGGTACGCGACTGTATAAAATTGAATCGCGTCTCTAAGTATATAACAAATTTCGTTCAAGAGATTACGCTAGCTGTCCTAATAGATGAATTAATTTTCTCCAATCTAATAGTAGACTGATAATACAGAATCTTGAGAGTATACTTCAGACATCAAACGAGAAATCTGCGGTATTTATTGTGGAGGGAAAGGACTTTGTGGAAGCTGGTTGTTTGAATCTTGCTGCTGTAATGGGGCTGGCGTTGGATATGGAACTTGAGCAGGCTCTACTGGCATCTGTGGTACAACTGGTGCAATCGGCACTGGAGGGAGCTCGATAGGTGTAGTTGGAGTTGCTGGAAAAATTGGTTGTGGTGGCGCAGCTTCAAGCACGGATGATTGCATTGGATTTTCTTCAGGTGCTTGAATCGGTGGAGGAGTGTTCGGAATTGCAGATTCCTGCGTTGGTGTAGGAATCTGCACGGCTGGAACAAAAGCACTTTCAAGCGGAGCTACTGGCCCTTCGGCAGGGCTTTTAACAGGGGCTCCTGTCGCAGGGGTTTTATCAAGGTGCGCAGTCATATGTGATACGGAAGCAGCGCTTGCTTCGGCGGGAGGTTGATATGGAGTGTTTGAAAATGAGTGGCTAACGGTAGGCGTCGAAGTTGGCGTTATAGCGGGCAGCGTCGCATTATCATTCAGCTGGGGGACATTTGGCGTTTGAGCTGGTGGTGCACCAATTGAATTAGATTGATCCATCGAATGAAATCCTGAGTTTGCACTTGGAAAAGTAGGTGGAGCACTCGGTGGTATCATGGGATTGTTTGGAGTTGGTTGTTGCTTGATAGCTGGCATATTGTGCTGCGGGAAAGCTGGTTGTCCGGAAACACTAGCTGGAGTTAGGGAACTACCAGGGAGTGGCGTGTTCATGAAGTTTGTATCTGGACTGTGACGGTTGGATTTTTTTGACTTACCATTACCACGTTTTTTCATAACGACAAAACCAGCACCAATTAAACTAATCAATACAACAACACCAACGCCGATGCCTATGTATAGACCAGTTTTTGATTCTGTTTTACATGGGACGATTTTGCCATCCTCAAAGCAGTTCTCTGCCCTAGTAGGCTCTTCGGTTGGCGTTGCCTCTTCAATCGGTGCTACTGCATCTTGTGCACTCGTTGGTATCGTGATAAAACCGAGAATTATTATTAATGTAGCCAGGATGCTAAATAATGTTAGTATTGTATTTTTCAAAATTGTTTCCGTTTTCATGGAAGGGTCCTTCTTTGCTTACGCTTATTATCTAGTGTCGACTATAGCAAAAAAAATTACCGACTACCACCAAAAAATTTAAAACGTAGCAGAGCAAGATCAATTTCGCTACACTGTTAGTACTAATTGGAGGAGTTTAAAGTGAAAAATGCTTTATTAAGCGTAAATGATAAAACCGGTATCGCTGAATTTGCTGCTGAGCTCGTTGATTTAAACTTTAAAATATGGGCAAGTGGACGTACCGCTAAAAATATTTCTGATGCGGGTATAGAAGTTGAAGACATTTCAGGGCTTGTCGGTGGTGGGGCAATACTGGGTCATAAAGTTGTTACTTTAAGTCGCGAAATTCATGCGGGATTGTTAGCCGATGAAAATGATGACGATGAGCTAAAAGAACTTGGTATTCCACGGATAGATCTTGTTGCTGTCGATATGTATCCGCTCGAAGATGAGATTGTGCGAGCGGGAAGTGACGAGAAAAGTGTAATTGAGCAAACTGACATGGGTGGTCCAGGGATATTACGCTCAGCCGCCAAAGGCCGTCGAATTGTATTATCTCGTCCCGAACAACGCGAGGAAGTTATCAAGTGGCTTCAAGCCGATATGCCAGAGGCGGAAGACTTTAAGAGAAAATTGGCTGCTGATGCCGAAGCGACGGTAGCGAGCTATGTTTTACAGTCTGCCAAATATATATCTCGAGGAGATTACTCTGGAACTGTTACGAAGAAACTAGCAGACTCTGCATACGGCGAAAACCGGTGGCAGCAAGAATCAGCTCTTTATGTTGGGCCAAGCAATGATGCTCTATCGCTCGCATATTTTGAACAAATTGCGGGTGCATCGCTCAGCTACAATAACTACTGTGATGTTGATCGTTTACTACAGACAACAACACACATTGCTGCGGGCTTCGATGCTAACTTTAACGTTGTGCCAAAAATAGCCGTTGGTGGAAAGCATGGAAATACCTGCGGTGTTAGCGTTGGCGAGACAGCTGAGGCTGCGGTTAAGAAGATGTTAGAGGGCGACTTGCGGGCAATTTTCGGCGGTTCGATTTTTGTAAACTTCGACATTGATGAAAAGATTGCAGAACTATTGATTCATCATGAATCAGAATCACGTCGTTTGCTCGACCTTATTGTAGCTCCAAACGTTACTACAGAAGCAATCGAAATCTTAGCTCGAAAAAAAGGTAAATGTCGATTACTCGTTAATCCTGCGCTTAATTCGCTTGATAAAAACTGTCTTGATACAGCTGAACGAAGTCGCTATGTTCGTGGCGGTATGTTGGTTCAACAAAACTATGACAATATACTCGATTTATCGCAGCTCGAACAGCAGCCGGACGAGCTGATTTCGCACGATATAGTGCTTGGATGGGCGATTGGGAGTACAAGTAACAGCAATACGATTACGATAGTCAAAGACGGGCAGCTGCTCGGTAACGGTGTCGGTCAGCAGGACCGTGTTGGTGCAGCTGAGCTAGCTATCAAGCGCGCAAAAGATTCTGGTCATGACATCAAAAACGCACTTGCTTATAGCGATAGTTTTTTCCCATTTGCTGACGGACCAATGGTATTGGTCGATGCCGGTATCTCAACAATATTTGCAACCAGCGGCTCGCTTGGAGATAAAAAGGTCAAAGAGGCGATTACTAATGCTGGCGCCCGTATCTACTGGCTACCAGACTCAGAAATTCGTGGATTCTACGCTCATTAGTAATTAGCAGAAAACATGCTAGCCAACAGTGTCTATGATAAGCCCACCGTTCATTCTTGTTTTATTCTTGGCTTTTTCCGCATTCAAGTGTTCAATAATCATCACAATTTCTTGCGGATTCCTCATCAAAACACTGTGGTGGCCTTCATGGTAGCCAATTGAAATATTTGGTGTACCTTCAAGCTCGCTAGCCGTTGAGGCATCTATCGGTAGCACTGTATCATTCCTGCCGATTATCACGTTAATAGATACCCCTGCATTTGCTAGCTCGATAGCACGCCTGAAATACGTCTTGCCGTTGTTTTTGGTTTCATCCATTCCATCCATGAGACCTTTTCCTTGTCGAATCAAAGTCGATGGTTTGATGTTTCCTGCCAGGTGGCGCGCTAAGGCATTGGCGCGGAGTATCTCAATACGTTTTTCCGTAGTAAGCTTGTCTGTCCCTGTACCTTGAGAAATAGAGTCATTTAACATGTCTGCGACATTTCTTTTAGCTTGAGCTATTTCATCTAGTGCAATGTCTCGATATGCATGCTCTCCAATATCGGATAGTTTTCTCCCAAGTTCCGTTAATGAAAAACTTATTTTACTAAATACTGGGTTAATAAGATTAACTGATATTTCGTCAGCTGGAATGCCATTTCTCAGTAGCTCTTCAGAAGCTGCAATGACATTAGCTGTTCCACGAGAGTGACCGTCGAGTCTCCACGTACCTTTCGTAGAGAAAGCATCAATTTTGGACTGCTGCATATTCTCGGGATTTTGCTCTCGGTACAGGTTGCCATTCAAAGATCTACGGACAATTGCTGCCGTTACGTTTGCGTGGTATTGATTAATATCGATTTTATTTGGTACTTGATGTTCAAAATTTGCTCCAATAACACGATAACCCTGAGCTACAAGCTCATCTACATACTGCAAATACATTTCAAAGTCTGCAAAAATTCCACTGCTTAAAAAAACGGTAGGTAGTGAAGAAGGGTCTACTTCTTCGCCTACTTCATTTTTAGTTTGCCAAACAGAGTTTACTTCAGTTGAGAATCCATCGACTTCAACCATAGCTTTTTCAACCGATATAAATTCGCGATCAAATAAATTCTCAGTGTGCTTGCTTAGCTCCGGGACACTTTTCATAAATTCTCTTGCCGAAAGTGTAGATATATCAATTTGGCCATATTCAGGAATGATTTTTGAATCTGGGTTTGCTAATTTTTCTATATGCTCCCAGAAAGAGTCCGAGTAGCCCTGTACTTGAACACCAGCTAATTCTCGAAAACTATTAGGTTTTTGCAAACCGTCAGTTGGTAAATGAAACATGGTCTCATCAGTTAAAAGGCTGTATTCTTTTTCTTGGCTAGGGTACATCGTCTGAGTCATGATTTTTATATATCATACTTTTACATAATACGCAACTAGCTGTATGCTTATGGTTATGAAAAATAGTAATAAAATCCTTATCGCTTTGGTTATTTTTGCAGTGTTTTTTTTCGGACTCTTTTATAGCCAAAACTTTGCAATTGTATCTGGCGAGGCTATAAAACTTGAGCGAGCTGAAACTGCTGAAGCAAAACAAAAAGGATTAAGTGGTCGTAAATCACTTTGCGGTGGTTGCGGAATGCTGTTTAGCTATGATAAACCGCAGGAGATTGGTATATGGATGAAGGATATGAAATTTAGCATTGATATAGTGTGGCTTGATAAAGAGAAACGTATAACTCATGTTGAGTCATCAGTAACCCCCGAGACGTATCCCACAACATTCTCTGATAGAACTGCTAGATCGCAGTTTGTCGTGGAATTGCCGTCGAAATACATTCAAGAGCATCAGATTAAAAACGGTGACAAGCTTTATTTTTGGTAGGTAAGAGTTAAAGCACGTACAATAAGACACTATGAAGAGTTTATGGCGAATCATCACTACAACGCGCGAACTATGGAAATACTATGCAGTTATTAGCATATTCACCATTCTGCTTGCAATGGCAGGTTTGGCTCAGCCGCTTTTAACTGGTCGTGCCGTTGATATCATTAAAGAAGGAGCAAGTGATCAGATTAAAACTGTTGTTTGGTTGGCGGTTCTATTGTTCCTGCTCGACTTTAGTACGACCATCTTCAGCAACATCAGCGGATACATAGGTGATGTTATGTCTCAGAAGCTACGTAAAATACTGGGTAGTCGCTATTATTCTCATCTGATGAAGTTGCCGCAGACATATTATGATCGGGAGCTGACAGGCACTATTATCGCTCGTCTTAATCGCTCGGTCCCAGAAATTGCTGGATTTATCGACATGTTCAGCAATAACTTTTTGCAATTTATCGTCAGTACGATTTTCTCATTAGTGGTTATTGCGACCATTTCTTGGCCAGTTGCAATTCTTCTCGCGGCACTTTATCCGCTCTATTTTTTCTTAACAAGCAAGACATCAAAAGTTTGGATGAGCTACCAGAAAAAGATAAATAAAAAATTTGATATTGCACTTGGACGATTCAATGAAGTTGTCAATCAATCCAAGGTCGTTAAAAGCTTTGATCGGCAAGATGGAGAAGTGGAGTTTTACGAAAAGACCATTACCGACGTCATCGGCCTAGCTGAGCCTCAGTCAAAGTTCTGGCACAAGCGCGACGTATTGCGTCGGATTGCACTGAATGTGATTTTTTTCGCTGTCTATCTCTTAATTTTCCTGGAAGCTGCAAAAGGATCAATTACTACTGGACAGGCAGTCACATTGATATTACTAGCTTATAATATTCGTATTCCAATCTTTACCATTAGTTTTTTGGTGGATCGAACCCAGCGAGCAATTGCTGACAGTAAAGATTATTTTGAAGTTTTAGAGCAACCCGTAGAGGAAGAAAATCAAAATACCAAAGATTTACAAATCAAAACAGCCGTTGTTAAATTTTCTGATGTCGATTTTAATTACAATAAAAAAGAACAGGTGCTAAACAATGTCTCTTTTACGGCTGAAAGTGGTGAAAAAACAGCACTAGTCGGTGAGAGTGGCGAGGGCAAGACGACGATTAGCAGTCTGTTACTAGGGTTATATCAACCTGGAAAAGGTTCGGTCACGATCGACGGACAGGATATTCACTTGGTCTCTCAGTCAAGTTTACGACAAAATATCGGCGTAGTTTTTCAAGACGCAGCGCTGTTCTCAGGAACGATTTTTGACAATATTATTTATGGAAAACCAGGAGCAAGCCAAGCGGAGGCAGAGCGAGTCGCCAAAGCTGCTAATGCCTATGGGTTCATTAGTAAGCTAGAAAATGGCTATAAAACCGAAATTGGTGAACGCGGAGTCAAACTCAGTGGTGGTCAAAAACAACGCATAGCTATTGCTCGTGCGCTACTAAAAGATGCACCGATTTTGATCTTAGATGAAGCTACGAGCAGTCTTGATAGTAAGTCGGAGGTAGAGGTACAAAAAGCGCTTGAAACATTGATGCGAGATCGAACAACAATAATTATTGCTCATAGGTTAAGCACAATCAGTAGCGTCGACACGATCGTTACATTAAAAAACGGTATGGTTGACGAGATTGGTTCACCACAGGAACTTGCCAAGACTAGGGGCATTTATGCTGAGCTACTCAAACTTCAAAACAATTCTGATCAAAAAGCCCTCGAACAATTCGATCTTGCGTCTTAGTTCTGGAGCTCGTCCCTTAACTGTTTTTCACTCTCCCTCTGTGTTTCTTTGTTGTCTCGTACTTTTGCAAAAACAGTTCCTTTGGCCGGCATAAATCCAACAGGCATTTTGTCAGCTGGTAATGTTGCTAAATCGTCGATAATTCTATTCAGTCTATCTATTTCATCTATTTTAGCGTCAACATCAGGAGTACTGTTAACAGCAGCACTGATTTCATCCCATCCGACACAGATCTCTAGCCTGGTGACATCATCATCTAGACTTTCTCCATCTTCCGTCATCCCATCAGAAAGTGCCCCACTCCTTGGAGACTCATA
>CAZUNB010000004.1:26271-37207 GCA_964622235.1 uncultured Candidatus Saccharibacteria bacterium
GGGTGTCATTCTTTCATCAAGTAAAAAGTATCCGGTGGTAGATTTAATGCTTGATCCGCTATGGCGAGGTGGTTCGTCTCCTGCTTCGAAACCGCGAATATAGAGTCTGCTTCTGACCGTTGATTCTATGCCGCTGCCATCTTTACCTAAATCGGTCTCTGTGCTCCGCACTGAAAATGGTGAATTAGCAGGGTCGACGATAATTAATGCTTGGTTTATTCTATCTCTTACTGGTGCACCATCACTTTCTTTGCTTGCAGGTTCCAGCCATTTTATAAAAATGGGCACCACAGATCCTTCTTCTAGGTCTTCGCCAGCTTCCAGAATTCTTCGCCCGAGTTCTCGTGTCATAAGCGCTTCTAGAGATGCAAATAAACGACCAAAATGTGCAAACACGGCTTCCGATGCTTCGCCATTGAATCTACCTTCATCGCCGAGCAATTCAGCTTGTCTTGATTCTGCAATACTTGTTAGTGTGCCAAGTGTATCTTCGTGCCTACTACGTACAATTTCCATTGCAGTATCAAAACTACGCTGATTCAGTAACGCTTCTCGCTCAGCAGTATTATCGGCAGCTTGCCTTTTTTCTAATAACCAAGTCAGCTGTTCATTTGCTGGCTCCATTTTTAGTGTTGAATCTGGCATATCTATAATTCCTATATATTGTTGACAATTTTGATAGTACTCTCTCTCTCTCTCTCTCGAATAGACAAGCATAAGAACTTCGCCACATTTTCCCTCTGTAAAATGCTTAACTTGCGACTAACGGTTGTCTCGCTTATACTTTTAGTAACATAAGTGAAATGAGTCAAGATGGCGGATCAGCAACAACAGCAACCAAACATGGATTCTTATGGTCGTCCGGTCGTCTATACGCCACCACCAGAGAAAAAACCGTATAAGGCGATCGTCATTATTATTTCGGTAATAGTGCTGGTAATTGTTTTAATAATTGCCGGATTGTTCGCGTCGGGAGTGTTTGATAAACAAGAAGAGCAGCAACTTCAAAAACAAGAAGCCACGAAAGCCGATCAGGACGTCAATAAGCAGAAAATAAAAGAAGCTGAAGGTAATGGAAAAGGTACCATCAACGATGGTCTACTCACCATGCCTGAAATTAATGTAACCATGAAGATTCCCGAAGAACTCAAAGATATCCGTTACAATTATGTCTTTAAACAAGGGGAGTTGTTGGAGTTTAGTAGTCGTGGGCTCATCGAAAATGAACTCGAAATGAGTGGCTCAACTGCGGTTTGTGAAACGAGCGCGAACCCACTCGGCACCGCCCAGGTGCTACGTCCCGATGATGCTGGTTATGATTTTGCTCGTAAAGATGAGTACACACAGCTCAGCGATGGTCGCCGCTTACGTTTCATCCGTAGTCCAAATAGCGATTGTCTCGATAAGTTTGGCGAGGGTACCGATTTGTTATTGACGAGTGTGCAAGATGCCTTGAAGACAAGCGAAAGTCAACGAATTAATTAATAGGAGTGTAAATATGAAGAACCCAATGACAGTCACGATGGTTGGAATAGTAGTTTTGTTGTTAGTCTTAGGCTTTGCCGCCACGAGATCAAGCGACAAAAAAGAAGCTAAACCAAAAAATGACGTAGCTGAGCAGCAAGAAATTGCAAATACCACTGGTGAGCCAGTCGGTAGTGTTACCCAAACAGCAACACCAAGCTCAGGTGAGCAGGTAGCTACTATTAAAACGAGCCTCGGTGATATCAAGGTTCGATTATTTCCAAAACTTGCTCCAGAAACTGTTAAAAACTTTACCGAACTGACAAAACAAGGTAAGTACGATGGAGTGATTTTTCACCGCGTAATACCCGATTTTATGATTCAGACTGGTGACTTTCAGAATAAAGATGGAACTGGTGGCTACAGCTACAAAGGTCCTGACAGTAGTTTTGAAGATGAGTTCCACCCCGATCTTAAGAACATAAAAGGAGCGGTAAGTAT
Organism: uncultured Candidatus Saccharibacteria bacterium; assembly: GCA_964622235.1. Classification (GTDB taxonomy): domain Bacteria; phylum Patescibacteriota; class Saccharimonadia; order Saccharimonadales; family JAGPDM01; genus CAZUNB01. The sequence continues at coordinate 28,237 of CAZUNB010000004.1, forward strand.
GGCAAACAGTGGGCCAAACACTAATGGTTCGCAGTTCTTTATTATTACGGCTGATGCAGGTTACCCTAGCTTAGATAATAAGCACTCAGTTTTTGGTCAAGTATACGAAGGCCAAGATATTGCTAATAAAATCTCGATGGTTGAAACTGAGTCAGAGGGCGAAGGCTCGACTCCTATTGATCCGCCAAAAATTGAGAGTATAGCTATCGAGACAATCCAGTAATGTCGTTTTTTGAACATTTCAAGGAAGTGGTTGTGGAGCTTTTCACAGAGCGACAACTACAACTTGGAATAACATTCGTGGTGGCTGCGCTGTTGTACCTCGCAATAATCGCCTATTAAATAGCACATGTAGCGTGTTAAACTAAATTAACAACACCAGAAAAGAAAGGAAATTCATGAAAAAGATAACCGTATTTACGACCACAACTTGCGCGTATTGCCCAATGGTCAAAGAATGGCTTAAGAAAAAAGATTTAGCATACGAAGAGGTTGTCCTTGATGTTGATACCTCTCGCCAACAAGAAGTTATAGAAAAAAGCGGTGCATTGTCAGTACCAGTCACGATTGTTGAGCAAGACGATGGCATGGAGCAGGTCATTATTGGTTTTAATCCTGGTCAATTAGCTTCAGCAACAAGTTAGCCAATATTGAATGTGGTTAATTTATGCTTTAGCTGGCGCATTTTCTAAATCATTTGGTTCGGTTTATCGGAAGCCTCTCGGAAAATCAATCGATGTTGTCGAGGGTGTCTGGCTTTCGCATAGTTTTGGTGTTTTAGTCTTTGTGATTATCTTGTTTGTGACCAAACAGTATTCAGATCTTCTAGCGATCATTCCCGACTATTTTTTAATTGCGCTCCTTGCGGGCATAATCGGTGTGGTTGCACAATATGCATTCCTGATAGCTGCCAAGCTCGACGATATCAGCCGAGTTGTAGCTCTCTTTAGTTTTATTCCAGTTATTAATATGATTGGATCTATAATTTTTCTCGATGAAATACCAAGTTTGTTTGGATTGCTCGGTGTCCTTCTAGTTGTCGCTGGAACCTACACGGTTTATCTTGAGACGACCCAAAATAGACGATGGTTCGATCCGTTTGCGTCGCTTGTGAAATCAAAATCATTCCCATCCGTTGCTCTGGTTGTATTATGCTGGGGAGCTATCCCCATTATTGATAAAAGCTCTGTTGCCAACATAAATCTTGTGGTTTGGGGGGCGTATGTTTTGAGCTTGATGTGGATGATAATGAGCTCGATGGTTTTGGCAAAGATGATCATGACTCGCCGATTGCCGAAAATTGCAAAAGGCATGCTTGGTTCAGCAGTAAAAGTTGGTCTTGGTGAGGGAATCGGCTACGTATTTGGATTGTTGGCCCTATCGCAAGTTTACGTGGCCTACGCACAGTCTCTACGTCGATTCGATATCTTATTCTCGGCCGGACTAAGTAGAGTTATTCTGAAAGAAAAAATTTCGATGAATCACGTTTATGGAGTTGTGATAATGATTATTGGGACGGTCACGATTGCATTAGCGTGAATGGTAAAAGAATGTATGTTTAAGTGTTTACTTAAACATACTGAGTTGTTATAATACAAAGATATGAGCAAACCACAATTATATACTGCCGATTGGTGTCCGTACTGTGTCAGTGTTAGAGGTTGGCTCGATAAAAATAAGGTAAATTACGAAATACTCGATGTCGATCAACCAGAAAATCGTGAACGAATGAGTCAAGAAACGAATGACAACCAGACAATCCCAACACTAGTTATCAACGATGAATACTATATTAATCCAAGCGTAAAAACACTAAATGAGTTATTCTCAAACAAGAAAAAAGAGGAAAATATATGAGCGAAGAAAATATAAAGATACATGATATTATTGCGATTGGTGCTGGTCCCGCTGCGCTAACAGCAGCAATTTATGCAGCACGCGAAAACTTGGAAATTGTCTTGATTGAGAAAGGCGTTATTGGTGGTTTGGCAGCCGTAACTGATCATATTGATAACTTTCCTGGCTTTGCAGACGGTGTTGCTGGACTAAAGCTTGCTAGTGAGATGCGAGCACAAGCTGAACGTTTTGGCGCTACAATCGAACTCGATGAAATTAACAAGATAACCAAAAAAGATGGAGTCTTTGAGCTTAAAGGATATTCTGAAACATACCGAGCTAAAACCGTTTTGATTGCTACTGGTAGTGACTACAATAAACTAAAGATTCCAGGCGAAGAAGAATATTATGGCCGAGGAGTACACTATTGTGCAACCTGTGACGGTGCATTTTATCAGGAGAAGAAGTTGATAGTTGTTGGTAGCGGCAACTCAGCTGCACAGGAAGCATTATTCTTAACTCGCTTCGCTAGCGAAATTGATGTTTTAATAAGAGGCGACCACTGGAAAGCTAGTGATGTATTGATAGAGGAAGTTGAAAAAAATCCTAAGATATCCGTTCATTTCAATATTGAAAATAAACAGATAGTTGCAACTGATGGAAAAGTCAGCTCAATGTTAGCTCGTGACAAAACAACAGATAAAGATGTCAGCTTCGTAACTGATGGAGTTTTTGTTTTCGTTGGCTTAAAGCCTAACACTGCGTTTTTGCGTGATAGTGATGTGGAACTCGATGAACTCGGTTTCGTCAAAGCTAATGAACGTCTTGAGACAAATATTGAAGGTATCTATGTAGCTGGTGATGTCCGAAGTGGTGCAACTATGCAGATTGCCGCGGCCGCTGGTGAGGGAGCAATCGCAGCACTAACAATTCGCGAGCATCTTGAGGCACTTGATAAATAGCAAGAGTTTATTGTATAATTAAGTTATAAACGAGACTATACTGTGAATCCTAACGAATTAACGTCCTACCAAGCTATGGCATTATTAAGTCGTTCACAGAGACGACTACAAACATTTATGTCACAAGCTCTGAAAGAATACGAGCTAACGATTGCCGAGTGGAATGCGCTAGGGCTTTTACACGATTTTGCTTCGAAAGGTGGTCTTAAGCCAACTCAACTAGCAAGTCTGTTGGATGTGAAGCCATCGTTAGTTTCAGCACACATCAAGTCACTTAGTCAGCGCGGTTATGTCGCCCAGAAAGACCATGAATCAGATGGTAGAGCTCAAACATTAGCACCAACACGAGGTGGCGAAAAATTAATAGAAAAAGTTGAGAAACAGTTAAAAGTCGAACTCGATAAGTGGTTCGGCACTACTGACCAACGACACTTATTCGGCTATATCAAAACTCTCCAAAGCTTCGCCAGCCGCGACGTTTGATAGCCGTAGTATTAAGGGGAAAGCTCGACAAAAATAGTAATCTGTGCTAGCATTAAAGTTAAGTTGACATTAGTTCTAGTATTGTTTTTAGATCAATGACAAGCTTGACCGCTCTTTTACAACCACTTTGACCAGTGGTTGTTTTATTTTGTGTTAAAATACTACAAACAAGCTAAGGAGAAAAAATGCCAGATTTTAACGTAATTTTAGATGCAGGTGATGTTGATGGCGGAATAATCAATACAGTGATCGAGATTCCGAGAGGTTCTATGATGAAAATTGAGTGGAATCGCAAACTTGCGACTTTTGAACTAGACCGGGTGGAGCCGGGAATTTTCGGCAAGCCAACTAACTATGGTTTTATTCCACAGACTTTAGACGAGGATGGTGATGAGCTCGATACACTCGTGATAACCGAAGAAGGAATCCCGACTGGCGTGTTCCTAAAAGCTAGAGTTATTGGAGTTCTAAACTTTGACGATGACAGCGAGATGGATTACAAAATTATTTGTGTGCCGGAAGACGATCGACATTTCGGCGAAATTACCTCATTAGATCAGTTGAGCAGCAGTCTAAAGAAACAGATCGAGTTCCACTTCAACCACTATAAAGACCTAAAGAAACCAGGTACAACCAAAGTTCTAGGCTGGGGTGATATTAATGCTGCGAAAGCAATAATCCGAGAATCCCAAGAACGCTATAAGCAAGAGGCCTAGAGTGGCAGACACGCCACAAAAAGACGGGCAAGAAGAGATTGTTTTTCAAGGGAAGATGGTTGAGGTTGTGCATCAGCCTATGAAACATAAAGGCGTAGTGCAAATGTACGAATGGGCACAAAGAGCGCCAGGCGTGCGGATGATAATCCCAAACTATGAGGCCAAAGAGCTAGTCTTAACTCGTGAATACCGTACTGAATTGGATGCTTTCGATATCCGTTTGCCAGGAGGAAAGGTCTTTAATTCGCTTAAAGAGTGGAATGTACACAAGGAGAGTGGCGAAGATATCAAGCCGATTGCTCTTGAGAAAGTTAAAGAAGAAGGTCTGGAAGAGGCTGGCATAGTAATTGATGAGGCTACGCTTCTAGCTGTTTCAAAAAACGGCGCCATGATGCACTGGGATTTGTTGTATTTTGTGGCGGACAAATGGCATGAGCATAAAGACGGGGCGCAACACCAAGAATTTGAGCAAGGTGTAACTAGCGTGAAGCGTTATAAATTTGCGGAAGTAGAAAAGCTGCTTCGGGATGGCAGCATCAGCGAGGATCGTTCAGTTGCGGCGCTGCTTCGCTGGCTCAACGCTCAGTAGTTTATTCCGTTTTTTAAACATCAATTTAAACAGTTCTTTACGCAATGTTAACTCCGGTATTTCTATGTAGCCATCATAAATTGTACCTTCAACGATTTTATTGACAGCTTTTAATGTTTCAGCATTTCCATATAGTTGATTTATTCCTTCGTTGATCAAAACAACATTAATTAGGTAAAGCTGGTCTTCTGGATATTGGTTTTTCATTTCAGAAATTATATTGCTTGAATCGTCTTCGGAGAGCTTAAGCCCATGCCAGACTTCCAGTTGCGCCATGCAGATGGCATTGATGCTTTTTGTGTCGTTAAGTGCAGCTAGCGATATATTTTGTTCAACCTTGCTTTGGTAATCGTGGTAATACTTGCTTATGTAATCTTTAGGATTTATATCTGTTTTGAGCAGATCGATAACCTCTGAATAGGCGGCTTTGTCTCGATGATTGGTTATTGTTGCGTTGAAGTTTAAGGTATTTGAAACAATGCCAAGCGCTAAGAGTTCGTATGATAGTTGGTCGAGATTATCGCTGACACCGAGTCGTTTTATTTCTTCCCAGACCTGACTAGCGCACGAACCTATAAATTCGATACGAGCTCGGCTGCCGATAGTGTGCTCCCAGTATTCTTGATAGCCAACATGGTGGTCAATCAAAAAACTAATCCTATTAATATCGGCCAAACTTGGCAACGATTTCGGATCAGATACATCGACTAACCCGACTTGGTAATCTTTGAAATTAGCTGGAAGGCTATCAGCGAAACGCGGTAAGCGAGCTTTAATATCGTCAGTGACTGTAGCGGCTAGTTCCCCTTCGATTATCGGCCAAGTACTGATACCAAGTAAGTTGTAAGCATAGGTGAGTGCATAGATGCAGGCTACACCGTCGATATCAACTGCTTGTCGGCCGGTTGTTATGACGAGCATTAGTGGCAACTTCTGTGAATTAGCTTAGTTAATGCCTCAGCAGTATCATTCATGAATGGCTCAAAGTTTAGTACTAATACATCACTTTCCGGTAAAATGTCCGAAACGCTTTCTTTTAACCGTTTGTATCGTTCTTCACTACGCAGGTCTGGCGCCAGATCGAGAATACGTTCCTGACGTACCTCTAGCGGCGCATAGATGCAAACAATCAGTGAGTTAGTAGAGTTGACCAAATTTTCTTTGTGATGTATTGATTTTAAAATACCGTTGTTGGCACTTAAAACGGCTATTTTATCATCGTTCAATTTTTCAAAAGCATAGTATTCGTCTTCCGAATCTGTAGTAGAGCGCATCCAAGTAATTAAGTGATCATTTGAATCTATTTCTTTTTTATTGAGGAAGTTATTTTCTTCTAAATCATCATTAAGCCTTATCGGTCGGCTAGTCAATCGTTTCGGGAAACTAAAGCTTGCTATGCCTAGACTACTTTTCAGTTGATTAAACATGTAGGTTTTGCCACTAGCGTGTGGTCCAATTAATACGATATTTTTAATCTTTTTCTGTAAGTTGCTCTTTACGATAACACCATTAAAATTCGTATCATTATATTGCCAAATATTCATTAGCTTACTTTACCATATATCATTGACTAATTATGAGTGCGATGTCAGTCGTTATGCGGCTGTATTGATAACCCTGTATCGACCAGCTAAGTCAGCATCAGCCAAAACATCCTCAACTTCAGCGCTTGGCGCCTCTATACCAACTAGCGCTGTTCCATTATTTCTTTTTGTTTGCAGCAATTGAGCTGTAGTATTCATTCCAGCATCAGTTAATGGATCGGTCAGACTGCTCATAGCGCCCGGTTTATTTCTGTGCAGATAGAGAATTCGAGATTGCTCTGTTGAGGTGAGTGGAAGGTATACACCGGCATAGTTAATGCTTGTACCACCGATGGTGCCATTTTTATTTAAGCCAGCAAAAACATCCGCAATAAATATGCCTGCTCTTTTTTGGGCTTCGACAGTACTACCAGCAATATGAGGGGTTAGCAGTACATCATCTCTTCCTTGGAATCGATGCTCGATGGGGTCACCCCTCTTACTAGGATCTTTGGTATGAACATCTGTTGCATACCCAGCTAATTGATCTGAATCTAACGCTGCTTCCACGGCACCTAAATCAACACAGGTTTCTCTAGCATTATTGATCAAATATGCTCCTGGCTTCATTAGTGCTATCTCATTTGCACTAATCACGCCTTTCATATCTGTATGAATTGTCACAAAATCGCTCTTTGCTAATAATTCATCAAGCTCAGCCTTAGTTTGATTGTTTGGCACACTATGTACGTTCGGATCGGAAAATAGCACTTTCATGCCCCATGATTCAGCCATTGAACTAACTTCTCGGCCAATACTTCCGAAACCAATAACATCTACAGTTTTACCTAATAGTTCTTCCCCCGTATCTTTACTCCAAACACCATCACGCATTGATTCGACGTGGCCAAATACCCCTCGAGACAAAGCCATCATTTGTAGGAAAGTCAGTTCAGCGACAGGCCTAGCATTCTGGCCCTCAGCGTTAAAAACAGGCACAAAAGCCTCTGACGCAGCACTGCTATCTACATGGTTCGTACCTGCATCAAAAACTCCGACAGCTAGAAGTTTATCGCCTACAGCTTGAAGAAATTCTTTAGGGAGTGGCGGTTTTGAACGAATGCCGACTAATTCTGCGCCGCCTTCAACAAGCTCGGCCAGTTCCCGCCAATCGTTTGAACCGTCAAACTGCACAACTTCAACATCGACTCTCTCTAAGCTAGCTGCGGCTTCTTCGTGAACAGTGTGTCAAGTAATGCGGCCTTCATAAGATATCTCCAAGTTTAATTTTTTAACATTGTAACATACTTGTTTATTATTAAACTAGTTGTGCTAAAAATAATTGCAATGATTTGATACGCTGTTACAATAATGACTATATAAATGAGGAAATCCGATGGGAAAAACACGAGTAGCGATTAATGGTTTTGGGCGAATTGGACGAGCGGCATTTAAGATTGCTTTTGACAGAGATGATATCGAAATAGTTGTTTTGAACGACTTAACTGACAATAAGACTCTGGCGCATCTGCTGAAATATGACTCAGTTTACGGCAAGTATGGACATGAAGTAACTTCTGATGAGTCAGGAATTACCGTTAACGGTCAGAGAATTGAAATTCTGGCTGAGCCAAATCCGAGCAAGTTGCCATGGGCTGATAAGCAAATCGACATTGTTATCGAATCAACTGGACGTTTTAACGATCCTGCGGCTGCTAAGCAGCATATAGAGGCGGGCGCAAAACGAGTTATCTTGAGTGCTCCTGCTAAAGGCGAAGGTGCAACGACTGTTGTGCTTGGTGTTAATAACGAGGTACTCGTTACTGATAATGAAATTATCAGTAACGCAAGCTGTACTACTAACTGCATCACACCACCAGCAACTGTTATCGAAAGTAATTTTGGCATCGAAAAGGTAATGATGACGACAATCCATAGCTATACCGCTAGCCAAAATCTTTTAGATGGTCCCCACAAGGACCTTCGTGAAGCTCGGGCTGCAGGATTAAATATGGTTCCTACTTCTACTGGGGCTACCAAAGCTGCTGGTCTGGCGCTACCAGCACTTCTAGGAATTTTTAACGGTATGTCAGTTCGTGTACCAACACCAGTTGGCTCGATGAGCGACTTCACTTTCTTATTGAAGAAAGATGTTACGGTCGAAGAAGTGAACAATGCATTTAAGACAGCTGCTCAACAACCAATATACCAAGGAATTTTAGAAGTTACTGAAGACCCAATTGTAAGCAGCGATGTTATTGGTAATAGCCATAGCTCGATTGTTGATCTTGGCCTTACCCAGGTAGTCGGCGGTAATATGGTTAAAGTCGTCGTTTGGTATGACAATGAATGGGGCTACAGTAATCGATTGGTTGAGCTAGTCGCACAAGTTGGCTCTCGACTTTCTTAAATAGCTAATGCTATAATTAAAAATACAGTTTTTAAAAAACAAAAAAAACAAAAAGGATTTAAATGTTAGAACAAATCGAACCGGTCTATCAAAAGCCCGCCATTTCTGAGGTTGCAAAAAGTTTTTTGCGAACTTTTAGAATTCGTCGTGATATCATAGAACTATGAAGCTATTTTTTGGTGCTGATCACGCGGGTTTCGAATTAAAAAATCTATTGCGTGATTATGCTATTGAATTAGGCTATGAAGTTGAAGACCTTGGTGCTCATGAATTTGATAACGATGATAATTATCCAGACTTTATCTTGCCAGTCGCTCGTGCAGTCGCCAAAAATTCTGATTCACTAGGAGTGATTCTAGGTGGTTCTGGACAAGGAGAGGCTATGGCCGCAAATCGAATCCCAGGTATCCGTGCTACCACTTTCTATGGTCCGCAATTGCCAGTCCAGGCTG
>CAZUNB010000004.1:37217-49973 GCA_964622235.1 uncultured Candidatus Saccharibacteria bacterium
GGTCGACTGAGCGAAGATGATCTCGAGATGGTTCGATTGAGTCGTTCTCATAATGCTGCTAACGTTTTATCGATCGCTGGACGTTTTGTTGCTCCTGACACTGCTAAAAAAGCTTTAAAGCTTTGGCTTGGAGCTGAAACAGGGGTCAAACCAAGATATCAAGCGCGAATTGATCAAGTAGAACAGGAGACCACATAATGGCGGTTATTTGTCCGACCCTTTTGGCCTATAACACAGAAGAATACAAGCAGGCGGTTGAACGTGTCGCATTCGCACCACGGGTCCAGGTTGACCTCATGGACGGTGTGTTCGCGCCGACTAAAAGCATCGGTATCGGTGATGTATATTGGAATGAAAATCAAATTGCCGATATACATTTGATGTACAAACAGCCCACAGGTCATATCGATGCATTGATAGCTTTAAAGCCAAAAACAATAATTTTACATGCCGAGAGTGATGGCGATATCGAGTCGCTGCTTTTAAAAGTTAAATCATCGGGGATTTCCGCTGGGCTTTGTGTCCTGCCAGAAACTTCAGTTGAATCAGTTAAAGGTATCATCAAACAAATTGAACATCTGCTAATTTTTGGAGGAAAACTCGGTTACAACGGTGGCAAGGCTGATCTTTCTCAACTCGAAAAGGCTGGTCTAGCAAAAGCTATTAATCCCGATATAGAAATTGGTTGGGACGGCGGTGCTAATATTGAAAATGCACGCGAAATGCAGCTAAAGGGTGTCGACGTTATAAATGTCGGCGGCGGTATCCATGCACAACCAAACCCAGAAGTTGCTTACCGAAACATACTCGCTAGCGTTCAGTAGCTATGATTTTTCTTAGTATCTTGGCAGTTATTCTGACCATTTTTGCAGGTTATTTTTTACGTATCATGAAGATAGTTGAAGCTGATTTTGGTAAGAAGCTACTATTAATTAGTTTTTACATTACCGCTCCAGCATTATTTCTCAGAACACTGAGCGTGGTTGAACTGAATGCTAGTAGTGGCATTTATTTGATTATTTTACTAACAGCTATTGTTTTGAGTACGATGCTCGGTTGGATGATAACCAGGCTGCTAAAGATAAAGGATAGAAAACGTGCAGGCAGCATAGTGTTGGCGTCATCAATTATGAATACTGGTTTTGTGCTTCCCTTTGCTCAGAGCGCTTTCGGTGAACAAGGTGTCGCGGTCGTAGCTCTTGGTAACTTAGTAGTTGCTACATCTACGTTTAGTATTGGGTATATTATTGCCGCGGGTTATGGTGATAAGACTAAAAATTTAAAAAAAATAATCCTAAAACCCTTAAATGCACCACCACTTGTAGCAATTATTATTGCTCTAGTGATAAATTTCCTAAATGTAGATATTTCGATATTGCACCCTATACTTGATTTTATTGGTCAACCAACTGGGTTTATTGGTGCTTTGGCGCTAGGGATTTTAGTCAAATTTAAAAATTATAAATTAGAAATTTTACTTCCAATGCTTGCGAGATACAGCGTCGGGTTAATCTTAGTTGTTTTGTTGCTATATTATATTGATATGCAGAATATTGAAAAGTCTATTCTTACGGCATCATTATTATCTCCTCTAGGTTTTAACACAGTAACGTTGTCGTCTCTTGAGGGTCTCGATGTTGAATATAATGCAACGGCGCTCTCAGCATCGCTGTTGGTTGGTACGATTGCGGTGTCGTGTGCAATCCTTTTTCTAGGTTAATGCAATTACGCCAAGAAATGATTATCAATGTTAGTTTTAATGTAGCACCACGATGGATCTGTTTTAGTATCGAGATTAATACTAAGTTTTAAGTAAACAAAAGAGCTTATGGTAGAATGGTTTTAAATGAGTATGATAAAAATAACAGATATCGATGCGCTAGAAGATAAGGCTAACGAGGTTCGCCAAGACATCATTCACATGCTACTGCATGCTGGCTCAGGTCATTCAGCTGGTAGTCTTGGTATGGCCGATGTATTTACTGCTTTATATTTCAATGTACTGAATCATGACCCTAAAAACCCCGACTGGATAGATCGTGACCGTGTAGTTTTGAGTAACGGACATATTGCACCAGTTCTATATACTGTAATGGCTAATTCAGGTTACTTCAATAAAAAAGAACTGCTTAGTCTCCGCCAATTCGGAAGTCGATTACAGGGTCATCCTGAAAGAATCTTACTGCCTGGACTTGAAACTACTAGTGGCCCGCTCGGTGAAGGTCTTAGCCAGGCGTGCGGCATGTCGTATGGCCTGTTAATGCAGCATCGTAACCGTCAATTTGTTTACTGCTTGATGGGTGATGGCGAGATCAATGAGGGCAACGTCTGGGAGGCGGCAATGTTTGCTGGCAAGAATAAATTATCTAATCTAACGGCAATTATCGACCGAAATAACATCCAAATTGATGGCGCGACTGAAGATGTTATGCCGCTAGAAGATCTCGAAATGAAATGGAAAGCTTTTGGTTGGCATGTCATTACTATCGACGGGAACAATATAAGCGCTGTAATTGACGCGATGCAAATGGCGAAAGCCGTAGTTGATAAACCTGTTATGATTCTTGCTTACACGATCCCAGGAAAAGGGGTAGATTTTATGGAGTATGATTTCACTTGGCATGGTAAGCCACCCGATAAAAAACAAGCTAAAGAGGCCCTGCATCAATTACGCACGTTAAATGGAAAAATTAGTAGCGAGCATCAATAAGGAAACAATATGGACCCCAATAAACCAACCTACCAGTTCGATAATAATTCTCAGCCATCTGCGGGAGGTTCGCCACCACCAAGAAAGAAGATGTCTAAAGGTCTTATAATTGGATTAATCGTTGGGGGTAGCATCTTAGCGCTGATTGCTATTGGGGCTATTTTTTTTATAGTATCTGGCAAAAAATCAAATTCAGATACAGACATTACAACTACAAATAATGACGATACGAAAAAATCCGATTTAAAGAAAGATTTATTACCGGAAGAAAATTTTGATCCATCAAAAGCTAAAGAGATTATTGCTGCTAGTGTTGAGCTGAGAACCGATAGCAATTGGTCGTTTGACATTCGTGACCAAGGGGGTGTAAATCGAATCGTTAATAAAAACTCACAATGTAAAATTACTTCTAAGTCTAATAGTGCTTTCAGCCAAGATGCGTCTGCGCAAGACAATAGTACTGACCTCCTTGAGAGTCGAGTTGAAGAGATTAAAAATTCAGTAACAAGATATAGGCTGTCTGACGTCGACCGTTTACAGTTAGTAACTAATAGTAATACGGGTGGTGCAACAGTTCCTGACGCAGTCGATTTTATCGGCAAAGAAACGCGCTATGATGACACTGATGATATCCGACGTGTTACGCAGGTCTACGCACGCCAAATAGGAAAATTTGCGGTCTTCGTCGAGGTAACTTGTCCTACGGAACCAGCTTGGGACAGCCACGCAAAAGAGAACGTAAGTCAAGCAAAACAAAGCATAGTCCAAATCCAGGTGGAAGAATAATGGCAGACAACTATTTAATTAATGATTTAGTAAATGCAAAGATTGATGGCTTGCGTGCTGGTTTTGGTAAAGGCTTAGTATTGGCAGCTAAAAAGCATGATAAGATTCTTGCCCTATGTGCTGACTTAACCGAATCAACCAAAATGGATTTATTCGCAAATGAGTTCCCTGAACGATTTATTCAAGTTGGTATCGCAGAGCAAAATTTAGCCGCACTAGCGAGTGGACTGGCTTCGATGGGTTACATCCCATTTACTAGTAGTTATGCAGCATTTCACCCAGGTCGGAGCTGGGAGCAAATAAAAACGACTATCTGTATGAATGAACAAAATGTAAAAATAATAGGTTCACATGCTGGTGTTTCTGTTGGACCTGATGGTGCTACGCATCAGATGTTTGAGGATATTGCGATTATGCGCACAATGCCTGGTATGACAATAATTTGTCCAGGTGATGCCATCGAAGCTGAAAAAGCTACTATGGCGATGGCCGAAGATGATCGACCGAACTACCTTCGTTTAGCTCGTGCATCGACACCAGTTTTTACTACCGAAAAAACTCCATTTAAAATTGGACGTGCCTACCGTTACCGTAATGGTACAGATATCAGCCTACTTGGAACCGGAACAATGACATATCACGTATTACTGGCAGCAGAAAAACTTGCAAAAGAGGGTATTGAAGCGGATGTTATCCACGTCCCTACGATTAAACCACTCGATGCTGCCACAATAGTTGGTAGTGCTGAGAGGACAGGTGCGGTTGTAACGGCTGAAGAAGGGCAGATTAAAGGTGGTCTTGGCGGAGCAGTGGCCGAACTTTTATCCGAAGAGAGACCAACGCTTATGGGTAGAATCGGAATCAACGACCACTATGGACAATCTGGTGATCCTGAGGATTTGATGAAGGCCTTTAAGCTTTCCGCTGATGATATATATAAAAAAGCCATCGCTATACTCAAGAATAAGTAGTAGAGCTTACCAATCTATGTCTTTTCGTTTATAATAGAATTAACGTAAGAGGGAAATATATATGGCACGTACAATAACAGAAATAGAGCAAATTTTAGGGGAAGAAGCGGAGTCTTTACTAGGTTTTTCTAATCCAAAAATCAGCAAAGATCGATTGACTGTACCTTCAAAATCAACGGTAATGAATGTGTTCTCACAGTCTGATCGTTCTGAGCGAGTGGTTGCTAATCTCGAGCGCCTCGGCAACACAGGTCGATTAGCTGAGACTGGTTACTATTCTATTCTACCGGTTGACCAAGGTATCGAACATTCAGCAGGTGCAAGCTTTGCTAAGAACCCAGACTATTTTGATCCAGAAAAGATTGTTCAGCTAGCAATAGAAGCAGGTTGTAACGGTGTGGCTAGTACACTCGGCGGACTAGGTCTTGTCAGTGGAAGTTACGCTCAAAAGATTCCTTTTATTGTGAAGATTAACCACAATGATCTCTTTAGATATCCAAATGATTACGATCAAAGAATTTTTGCTGAAGTTCAGCAAGCGGCGGATATGGGTGCTGCTGGTGTCGGTGCAACGATTTATTTCGGTAGTCCGGAAAGTAAGCGGCAAATTACTGAAATCAGTGCCGCTTTTGCAGAAGCTCACCGACTTGGTTTATTCACCATTCTTTGGTGCTACGTTCGTAGCGATGCCTTTAAGCAGGATGGTGTTGATTATCACACCTCTGCCGACTTAACGGGCCAGGCAAACCATCTCGGTGTTACTATTGGCGCCGATATCATCAAGCAAAAACTGCCAGAAGTTAACGGTGGGTTTAAGGCTGTCAACGAGAAAGGCTCTTGGAGTAAATTCGATGAGCGAATGTACACTGAACTATCTAGCGACCATCCGATTGATCTCTGTCGTTATCAGGTTGCAAATTGCTATATGGGTAAAATTGGTTTGATCAATTCTGGAGGAGCGAGTGGTGATAACGACTTACATGATGCTGTAGCAACTGCTGTCATCAACAAGCGAGCTGGAGGTGCTGGTCTTATCAGTGGAAGAAAAGCTTTCCAGAAGCCTCTTGATCAAGGCGTGGAAATTTTGCAAGCAATTCAGGACGTTTATCTATGTGAAGAGATCACAATCGCTTAACCATTTAAACGCCGACATCTTAAACACCTCTCAGTCTGAGAGGTGTTTAAATTTAGCGAGAAATTATTATTTCTTATTTGTAAGAGTCTGCAACAGAGAGTTAAATGATTCTTCAAATGAGTTTACTCCAGCGCTTTCAAGCTCTTCTGAAACTTTCTCTAAATCAATACCAACTCGCTCCAATTTTCTAAGTTGTTCTTGTGCTTCAGCGATTCTGTCGTCCGTGATCGTTGTTGCTAACGCTCCGTGATCATTGAATAGGGCAATGGAGCCTTCAGTAATGGTGTTAACACTGTTTGCTGCTATTAACTCATCGATGTAGACAGTGTCTGAGTAGTTGGGATTTTTGGTACTGGTACTGGCCCAAAGCGGCCGTTGTGCTGATATCTCACTATCTTTGAACTGTTTAAGGAACATTCCATAAGCTACGCGAGCTTGAGCGATAGCTGCCAAACCCATTAATTCATGTTGAGGATCAATTGCTTTAAGTTGACTGTCGATAGCGGTATCTACACGACTCACGAAGAAACTACCAACGCTCTTTGGTGCGACTGGTCCAGTAAATCTCTCCGCTCCTTTCATATAGGCGTCAAGTACTTCCTGATAACGCAGGAGACTAAAGATTAGTGTTACGTTTACATTTATTCCTTGAGCAATCGTCTCTTCAATAGCTGGGATGCCTGCTTTTGTGGCAGGGATTTTAATCATGACGTTGTTCATATCTACTCTTTGCCATAGATCTTTTGCCATAGCGACTGTAGCCTGCGTATCACCGGAGATTCTAGGGTCTACTTCGATAGAAACAAAACCATCATTTCCGCCTGAGCTTTGGTATAGAGGCTGGAAGAGTTTACAGGCAGAGCGAATATCAGTAATTGCCATTTCCCAATAACTATCTTCGACGGATAGGCCCTTATCTTGTAGCTGCTTGAACTGCTCATCATAAATATTTGTGTTGCCCATAGCCTTTTCAAAAATAGTAGGGTTACTGGTGATACCTCTAATGCCGTCGTCGATGTAGCGTTGTATCGTCCCATCTTCTAGGGTCTCTCGGCTAAGGTTATCAAGCCACGGGCTCTGGCCGAATTCATCAAATAAACTGTGCAATCTACTCATTATATCTCCTTGTTATGCTTCTTAGTATAACAGAGCCATATATGCTATCATAAGCACAATGAAATTCGATGTTGTCACAATTGGTGGTGCTAGCCAGGATGTTTATTTGCAGGGCGAAGCTATGCGTGCCACCCACGATGTCCGTACGAAAGATGAAGTTACCAAATTCCCACTCGGTGAAAAAATTGAGCTAGATGAAATCTATTTTGAAACCGGCGGGGGTGCTACTAATGGAGCAGCTACGTTCGCTCGGCAAGGTTTGAAAACAGCATTCATGGGTATGATCGGTGATGATCCAGCTGGCGAAAATGTTGTAAAAGCACTTAATAAAGAAAAAATTGATACTGAGTTTGTAGTACTACATAAGAAGTACCACACTATGTACTCGACTTTTTTACTTGACCCTAGTGGCGAGCGAACAATCCTGATTTATCGAGGGGCTACGTTTGACATGAAGGCACGAGACCTCGATATCAAAAACATCGATGCAAAGTGGCTTTATATAACGTCATTGGCTGGTGACTTTGAATTGTTAGAAGCACTACTTGACCATGCTGTGACTCACAATATCAAAGTTGCTATCGACCCTGGTGCAAAAGAACTCGAGCAGGCTGAGCGTATGAAGAAATTACTACCAAAACTTGAATTAATTAAAGGTAACAAAGAGGAGCTAAGCCAGTTAGTGACTCATAGTAAAGATCCAAAAGTAGTTCTCCGAGAACTTGCTGCGATTGTGCCATACGTAATGGTGACTGATGGACCAAAAGGATCATATGCAACTGATGGCTCGGAGGTTATCCAAGCAGGAATGTATGAAGATGTACCGGTCATAGATAGAACTGGTGCTGGTGATGCATTTGGCAGTGGCTTCGTCGCAAAAGTTATTCAAGGAGCAAGTCTTGAAGAAGCAGTAATCTTTGGAAGTGCCAACTCTACCAGTGTTGTCCAGCTGATTGGCAGCAAACCTGGAATTCTTCGTAAAAATGCAAAACTCCATTCTATGGATCTAAAAATCTCTTCGTTCTAGATTTTCTAAACCGCACATGCTTGCATAAACTTTACTAATCAAATATTGTCTCATTATGAAGATAAATGAAAGTATTGAGATAGGAATTGGACATGATTTTGATGGAGTACTGGTTCATAAAACCAAAGCTAAAATAGCAAACGCTAGGAAATATCCTTTGAAGAGGAGAGAAGAAGCAGATCCTTTAATGGACGCAGTACAATCTGACTCTAGAATAGAAGACTTAGGTATAATTACTAAGCGATACAGGTGGATGCGTAGAAGAAATACTCAAAGAGTTCTCGCCGAAACTGGGTTAGTCGATAATTTTAAACCTGGTAGTATCACTTTTGCGGGCGGCGATGGAAACAAAGCACTATATCTTGCCCGTTGGGCAAACACACATGAATTGCCAGTAGGAATAATTGATGATAGACCAGGAGAGGTTGGTGTGAAAGCTGCTGAGCTCGCAGTTAAATGCAAAAAGACGCCAGAATTTGGAAGCTTAATTATCATTGCGGCTGAAGCGAGTGAATTAAATCATCAATCAGTGCGTGATTTTGAGGTTGGAATTGAGGAATTAGAGAGGAAACATCCGGATGATTTAGATGTGCTTAGAGATAATACAGCAGGTGAAATTGCCGTGAGAATGGAAGAGGGAACGATATACGTTATCCCAGCGCTCGGTCCGCCAGCCGAGGAAGTGCTCGACCATGTTATTAGCTTAGGCCATGCAGGTTAAGAAAAGACTTATTTCATTCGAAGGACTGATAATACTACGCGGCAAGTGTAATGTTGCCTGTGAGAGCATTTAACATAGGTACTAAATCGTCTATGCTTTCCTTGTGAATCTTTGTGATTAAGTTCACAGCAATCTTAGGAATTTTCTCCATATAGTCGGAACCGGTAATGACCGATAAGGTTGTTGCCGCTTTAAAAATATCTTCAACTAATCCAGGGTTTTGTTTGTTTAGTGGCGAGCAAGCAATTACAATCCCTAGAAAATTAAGAGCCGTTTTTGCTTGTGCTAATGGGTCGGCATTAGACGGAATACCCATAACATCCATCGCGACTCGACCTGTATTTACAATCTTGTCTCTTCGGCTCGTGATTTCAAGAATTTCGGGGGGTATCTCGCCATTATCGATGAGTTGTTGAATGATCATATTGCTAACCATTTTATCGGAAAGCTGATCGATCCAGCCACCCGCCCAGTCTTTACCTTCAGCTCCTCTTGCACGCTGGCTCATAGCTCCTAGGATTCCATCAACCTTGTCGCCTATCAGTACGCCCGCTACCATTGCTGCAAATGCCCAGTCTCTGTCCTCTAGGAAATGCTTATCTCCGTCAAGTTGATTTCTAATTTTTTCGGCTTGCGGAATACGTATCAGGCTAACCATATCAGCAGCAATTCTTGCTGCATCAACTCGGCCATTGGTCGGCAAGTGATAGCGTTCCTTGATTTTCTCAAGAGGGTCATAGTAAGGCTTTATGTGCTTATAGGTTCTGCTCGCAGCATCCCATACAGCGAGACCAGCGGCTGCTTTTCGTCCATACTCGGCTACTTTGAATAAGGACTTAGCGCGTTGTTGATGAACGGTCTCATCAGATGTCTCCAGTGCTTTGGCTAGCATAGTGCTCATAACGAAGGCCGCGTCAGCATTTACTTTTATTTTTCCGGCTTTAGTAGAAGAGTATCTATTAAATAAAATATCCGTTGCTGAATTTACAAAAATCAAACCCTCAGCTTTTAGGCGGAGTCCATCAACCTTTTCATTCGGGTTTTTAGCTAAGACGTGTTTGGCTATTAGTAATCGTAGGGAAACGTCACCGGCAACATCTGAAAGCACACCACTATTATCACCTTCTATGCCCGCCGAGCGAGCTAGGAATCCATCTAGACCATCAGATGCTAGGATTACGCCTACACCGGCTGCAGCCAGTAAAGCTTTTTTTGTATTTTTCTCCTCGAGAGCTTTATCGTATACTCGGAGAAGAACCTCACCGAGCAATGGTCGAGATAGAGATATTGCATTTACGCCAATACGAGCTCCTTTGCTGTGTTCATGCATGAAGTCGTCAAATGTTCCTTTATCTACATCGGCAAGATTAAGCAAACCATAAAATAGCGGGTCATAAGGACTGCGGGGCCCCTTTGAAAATTCTGCATTGTCGCTCGGTCTCTCTGTGGCCTCTAAGAGCTCATCCATCGAAAGGATTGATTCACTGGGGATCTCAACGATAGTTGCATAAGATTTTGGCATAAGATTATAATCATCAACAATTGGAACGGTTTTTGCAAGGTTAAGCTTTATGGTATACTATAAAGCGTAAAGAAAGTTGAAAACAAAAAAATGTCAAAATTAGCAAAATTACTTGATGCGACCGAACCGCTTTTTAGTGCCTCGATTCGTAGCCTAGAGAAATTAACGGGCGAACACTCAACAGATGTAACGTTACTCTCAGAAATGCAATATAAAGCAATTTCACGCATGAACGAAATGAAGCTCAACACTAAAGACACCACTCCAGAAGAGCTTTTCCATGGTCTTCAGGCTCGTATTGCTGAAGATAACCTCCGACTCGCTAAATTAATCGGTGGAAAGAATGATTTTGACGTACGCCATCTAGTCCCGCTGATGATTAAAGCAGCAAAGGAAAGTAGCGTGCCTCAGCAGACATGGGCGCTTAAAGGCTCGGTAGCAAAAAAACTAATCCGAGAAATGCCTCCAAAGAAAATGATGGAGCATCTTGGCTATCGGAGTATCGATAGTCTTTTGAAGCGAGAAAACCTGGCTGAGATTTATTCAGCTCTACGATTTATCGAAGGGGATGAGTGGCTCGATAATTACAACACACTTTTTAAATCGGTTACAGCTAGCGATTTTGAAACCCGTGATATCCAAATAATTGAGATGGATCATGATAAATGGGTCGATGTCGCCGATAAATTTGTTACAAAGAAGCTGCACAATGTTACGCATACTAAAGAAATGGGTACAATCGTCGTTGTACCAATGCACCGCAAGAGAATGAGAGGCCTACCTCTAAAAACTTTGGCTTTGCTATTCCATTACATAAATGAAGTACGTCTATACTCGAGTTTCTTTAAGTTAAAGTCGACGTCGAAGACATTTGGTGCCGACATGGTAGAGACGCTGATAGCTGATCCGAGTGAAGCGGCAGTAATCGCAGGTAAGCATATTCACTGGCGTGTTATTCAGCGCTACTTTGGTAAGATTAAAGACGAGAGTCACCCTGCAGCATTTGAACCCCACGTACACCCAGAAGATTTACATTGGCGACGAGCCAGTGAAGCGTTGATTGAACTGGATCCTGAGCTTGAATTTTGGAGAAATACTGATTATGTGCTCGATAATAAGGGTGGTGAAATAGTTTCTTTCAACCTGACGGACGTTTCATTTGGGTATAGCAATGAAGTTGATTACAAATCTCGCTACGTCTACCACGGTCGCGAGAGTTTGTGGAACGAGATATTCATGCGCTATATGGGCCAAGGCAATCTGGAGAAACAAATATTAGAGCAACTAGATAATGACCTTATCAAACCAGAAGAATTAGAAATACCAAAAAGGGAGTATTAAAATATGTCAAAATATCAAATTTGCGTTAGTGGAGCTGCAAAAGGCCAAACTGTTGAAGACGGTAAAGAATTAGCGCGACTGGCTGGGGTAGCTATTGCCAAGCGTGGCCACAGTTTACTAACTGGTGCTACGACTGGTTTGCCTAACTACGCTGCAATCGGAGCAAAACATGAAGAAGGCAGCTCTATCGGGCTCAGCCCAGCTCATGATTATTATGATCACGTTAATCGATTTAAGTTGCCAACTTCAAGCTATGATGTGATTTTCTACACTGGAATGAACTTTGTCGGTCGAGATGTGATGCTGATTCAGTCTTCCGATGCAGTCATTTCTATAGGCGGTCGTATCGGCACAACTCACGAGTTCGCTGTGGCCATGGAACTAGGCAAACCGGTCGGTGTTTTGCATGGTGCTGGTGGTACCAGTGAATTGTTCGAAGAGCTACTGAATGTATCTGGGGATGCTGCTTATCCACAGTTAGTGCATGGTACTGACCCAGACCAGCTCGTTGCCGAGATTATCAAATTGTTAGATGAACGTAAGAACGAGATGACCGCAGCACGCCGTGCACACCTCCAGCTCGAGCACTTGATACCGTAATTAGTACTGTTTACGAAAATCGCTGCAAAGTTCTAACAAGTTTTTTGGTATTGTTAGTTCAATTTCATTATTTATTTGTGAGATAGGAAGTAGCTTGGAGCTAGTATTACTTATGAATAAGCTGTCATATTTTTGAAGATCTTGTAATTTTGGAGTCTCAAATTCTATTGAGAAACCTTGTTGAGTGGCAAAATCTAGAATGTGTTTTCTGGTTACACCAGCTAAGACCTTTTCGTCTGGTGCTGTGTAAATAACGTTAGCTTTAAGCGCATAGAAGTTTGTCCGGCTACCTTCAGGTATTGCTCCGTTGCGGTCTACTAGCAGTGCGTCGTATGCGCCAACCTCTTGAGCCTGCTTATAGACAAGATAGCTACCGAGCATATTTAGGCTTTTAACTTGAGGCAAATAGCGCTCGTATTCGACGGTAATCACTTTTGCGCCATCTCGATACGTTTTACGATCAACAAATTTTGGCTTTAGCGGGAGAATGAATAATTCAGGTGAATCACCCCCGATTAATATTATTTTCAGATTATACGTTTCGTCGGCTACTTGTTTGTTTAGCTCTTCGCAAGCTTTGGTGATTTGCTCCTGAGAAAATGGAGAAACAATTGAGAGCATACGCAGTGAAATAAACAGTCGATCTATATGCTCATCAAGATAGCGAATCTTATTGTTCGTTACACGGATATTTTCGTATACGCCATATCCATAGCTAAATGCAATGTTTTGTATGCTTACGTTCGCCTGATCGATGTTAACGATCTTTAGGTTCTTTGAAATCATGTCCATGGTTACATTCTAACAGATATGATAAAATGATTAGT
>CAZUNB010000005.1:0-5691 GCA_964622235.1 uncultured Candidatus Saccharibacteria bacterium
TGCTATGGCTAGCGACGGACAAATGCAGAAGATATGGCAAGGCTTGCCGTTGCCATTGATGAGTGAAATCGCCTACTATTCACTTCAATAACAGAGAAAAAAGACACGTAATTTGCTACACTTAGCTACAGTGGCTGCGCAGGCGATCGCTCTAGTTTATATAGAACTGGAGAGGAAAGTCCGGACAGCACAGAGCACGATAGTTGCTAACGGCAACCGAGAGAAATCTTAGGGAAAGTGCCGCAGAGACAATACAGCAACGCCTCTGTTTACACGCAACGCTTAAGGTGAAAAGTGACCGTAAAACGGTCTCGGTGTATGGTGACATGCATCCGTGGTAAACCCTGTCGGCTGCAAGGCGACCGAGCTCACCAAGGACTGCTCGTCCGAGCGAGGTGATGAGACCGCGATGAGCCGTCTAGCGATAGGCGGCCAAGATAGATGATCGTCCGCGACAGAATCCGGCTTATCGCGCAGCCACTATGAAATCATCATTTCAACTTTGATAGCAAAGTTGAGCAAACTACTGGGCTTATCACGTCGCTAGATATGTTCATCGTAAAATAAACAATCAAAAATAGAACTCGTGGCTATTCGCCACTCAAACACTATTTTTGTCATTATTGTGTATTTTACATTCACATTCTGGCTTTGGCTCTTTTACGCCCAGACCCAATCGTCCGCATACCTAACCATAACTGTTTACGCATCTCTGTAAATATGATAAAATTCGTCTATAAATTTAAGGCGTCTTTTTATTAGCCAAATACAAAAATTACAATCGGTCCTAAACTCGTTTAAACCAAGCTCTCGTTTGGCGCTTTTTGCATTCCTGAGCATTGCTGCGCTCGCTGGCTCGCTAATCTATTACAACCAGTCAGTTGTAGCTTATCCAGCTGATGAGTTTGTCACCACCTGGAAGACAGATAACCCAGGTACCAGTAACTCGACTTCTATTACTATTCCGACCACAGGTGGAGGTTACAACTACAGTGTTGATTGGGATAACGACGGAGTAGCCGACCAGACAGGTTTAACTGGTAACGTTACTCACGATTACGGTACGGCTGGGACATATACAGTTAGAATCAAGGGGACGTTCCCGAGGATATTCTTCAACAACGGTGGCGATAAAAGCAAAGTAATGAGTGTTGAGCAGTGGGGGTCGAATAATTGGATCAACATGACTCGTGCATTTTTCGGTGCCAATAATTTAGTTATTAACGCCAGTGATGTGCCGAGTCTGAGTGGTGTCACTAGTATAAAGGAAATGTTTCTTGATGCGACTAATGTCGGTAACGGTGGGGGTAGTTGGACTTGGGATACGAGTGGTGTTACCGATATGAGCTCAACATTTAATGGTGCTAGTAATTTCAATAAAGATATTTCCAGCTGGGATACCAGTAGCGTCACGAGTATGTATGGCACTTTTTATAAAGCACCAAAATTTAACCAGCCACTTAATACATGGGACACGAGTGAAGTTACGAATATGGAATATATGTTCAACGGTGCCACAGCTTTTAACCAGCCAATTGGTAGCTGGGATACTAGCAACATTACAGCTATGAGCTATATGTTCAGCGGTGCCACAGCTTTTAACCAGCCGCTCAATTCTTGGAATATAGGTAATGTCATCAGTGCCAATGCGTTATTCAACAATGCGACTAGTTTTAATCAGCCACTAGGTTCTTGGAACACCGGAAATATTGAAAACATGGACTATATGTTTTTCGGCGCATCTAGCTTCAACAAACCGCTA
The DNA here is from genome assembly GCA_964622235.1 of uncultured Candidatus Saccharibacteria bacterium. GTDB lineage: Bacteria > Patescibacteriota > Saccharimonadia > Saccharimonadales > JAGPDM01 > CAZUNB01. The sequence continues at coordinate 1,763 of CAZUNB010000005.1, forward strand.
AACACATGGGATACTAGAAAAGTCACTAGAATCAGATCTATGTTTGGTGGCGCTACATCATTTAACCAGCCACTGAATAACTGGAACACAGAAAAAGTATCCGATATGCGTGCTGTTTTTAGTAGTGCGACTAGTTTCAACCAGGACATAAGTATGTGGAACGTTTCTTCTGTAACCACCGCTAGCTCTATGCTGAATTACTCTGTTCTTTCCACCGACAACTACGACGCTCTCCTGAACGGATGGAACGCTCAAAACCTCAAACCTGGGGTAAAATTCCATGGTGGCAACAGCAACTACTGTAACGCCGCCGCGTCTCGAGCCAACATGATAACTTCCGATGGCTGGGCTATCACCGACGGAGGTCTCAATTGTACGAAAGCCACTAAAGCCGCTAACACTCACTTTATCACCACCTGGAAGACAGACAACCCAGGCACGAGCAACTCGACTTCTATTACTATCCCAACCACAGGCACTGGCTACAGTTACGATGTTGACTGGGATAATGACGGGCGAATGGATGAGTTCGGTATTACTGGTAATAAAACCCACGACTTCGGCACAGCCGGAACAAAAACAATTCGTATTCAGGGCAACTTTCCAAGAATATTTTTTAACTTCGGGGGTGACACGCAGAAGATACTTAGTGTAGAGCAGTGGGGAGCGCAGAAGTGGACTTCAATGCAGAATGCATTTGGTTCGGCTTCGAACCTTGTGATTAGTGCTAGTGATACCCCAGATTTAAGCAACGCAAGTTCGCTATCTAGAATGTTCACGCATGAAGGGGCTGGACTGAGCCTTTATGTGAATAGGTTGATAATGCATTATCTGAACGGATCAATTGTTGCTCACAGTAAACCCGGTCACGGCACTACGATGACGGTAACAGTACCTCGATATTACAATAAACGGTAGTACATTATCGATTAGGAGTGCGGTGCTCGAGCCATCGAGGTGTTATAAAACGCACTACGATCTGCTATCTTTTATTGACCCAACCACCTCTATAAGTTATTATATACATAAGCCTATTTCTTTTGCTTCCACCACAGTAAATTATTGGTGATGACAAGTAGAAGATTATTTAAAAAATAAGAAAGTTGCCATCTATGAATAGAATCCTAAAAGATCTATTACAATCCAGTCGCTCAGCAGTCCTGCGGTTTAGTCGAGGTGTGCCTTCACCTCAAAATTCTTCTAGAAAACGACTCAAAAGCTCCTTTATACTAATAGCACTCGCCAGCGCAGTCGCTTTTTACGGTTTTTCCGCCCACACCGCAGTCGCTTACCCAGCCGATGAGTTTGTCACTACCTGGAAGACAGATAACCCAGGGACCAGTAACAGCACATCTATTACCATTCCAACCACAGGCACAGGCTACAACTACCAAGTTGATTGGGATAATGATGGAGTGTTTGATCAGACGGGCATTACTGGCGATGTGACGCATGATTTTGGCAGTACTGGTACTAAGACGATTCGAATTAAGGGAAGTTTTCCGAGAATTTATTTCAATAACACAGGCGACAAGAGCAAGATATTAAGTGTAGAGCAGTGGGGAACGAATGCCTGGACATCTATGGCGCAGTCTTTTATGGGTGCTTCAAATCTTATTGTAAATGCAAACGACACTCCAAACCTAAGTAATGCAACATCTTTATACAGAATGTTTTTTGGTGGCACATCTATTGGTGGCGGAACAGGTAACTGGAGTTGGAATACATCGACCATCACAGATATATCATGGATGTTTTATGGTGCTTCTAACTTCAATAAAGATATTTCGAGTTGGAATACTGAGAACGTGATTTCTATGAGAGAGATGTTTTATGGTGCTAGTAATTTCGACCAACCGCTCAATAGCTGGACTACTAGTAAAGTTACGAATATGTCTGGGATGTTCAGAAATGCCACTTTGTTCAACCAGTCCCTCAATTCTTGGGATACTAGCAAAGTTACGACTTTTAGCGCTATGTTTAATGGTGCTAGTAGTTTTAATAGTAATATTACTAGTTGGAATACAGTCAGTGCCACCAATATGTCAACTATGTTTGCTGGAGCTAGTGCATTTGACCAACCAATCGGCGCATGGGACACAAGCTCTGTAACAAACATGGATTCTATGTTTTATGGTGCGATTGTATTCAATCAAAATATTGGTTCTTGGAACATAGGTAGCCTGACCAGTATGTCTCAAATGTTTAAGGCGGCAAGAAAATTTAACAAGCCAGTTGGTTCTTGGAACACTAGTAACGTCACAGATATGACCAGTGTATTTGAAGAAGCTTACGAGTTTAACCAGCCGCTTAATAACTGGAGCACAAGTAAAAACACGGGTCTTTATAGAATGTTCTTTGCAGCTTATAAATTTAATCAACCCCTAAATAATTGGGACACAAGTAAAGTTGTTTCTATGGCTCAAACCTTTCGAAGTGCTACCGTTTTTGACCAAGACATCAGCTCGTGGAACGTTTCATCAGTTACGAGTGCTATTGCAATGTTCGATTACAAGGCGATATCCACTAATAACTACGACGCTTTACTGGCTGGCTGGAACGCCCAAGCCCTTAAACCAGGTGTCACTTTCTCCGGCGGTAACAGCAAATACTGCGCTGCCTCCGCCGCACGAGCCAACATGGTTTCGCCGACAGGCGATAATTGGACAATCTCCGACGCCGGCCAAGACTGCTCCCAGGCCGCACCAACCGACGTCCGCCTCGACGGCTCTCACACGAAAGCCATCGCCGAGAACAACACTGCCGGCAATACCATCGGCACCCTAACAACTGTTGACCTAACTCCATCCGACACTCACACTTTCAGCTTTGCCTGCACCACGCCCGGTGCCGACAACGCCCACTTCACAATCTCTGGCACGAGTCTCAAGTCTGCCACCAGCTTCGACTACGAAATCCCAGCTGATGCCGACACCGACAACGCCTACGAACTGTGTATCCGCGTGACCGATTCAACTGGTAACACTTACGACCAAAACCTAACCGTGGCTATCTCTGACGTTAATGCCGCACCAACTGGCGCCACCATCGACGGTGCCAGTAACACCAACGTTGCTGAGAACAACCCAGTCGGCACCATTGCCACTCTCGCCACCATCGATGACAGAGAAGACAATCCAGAGACCTACAGCTACAGCCTGACCTGCACCACACCCGGAGCTGACGACGCACTATTCTCTACCACCGGCTCCGATCTCAAAGCCAACCAATCCTTCGACTACGAAAACCCAGCCGACAACGGAGCCGACAACACCTACAACATCTGTGTAAAGTCGACCGAAACCAACGGCACTAAATCGGTCGAACAAAACCTGACCATTACCATCACCGACGTCGACGACACCCCACCAGTCGTAGCGGGAGCCCCAGACCTAACCGATGCTTCAGACACCGGTAGCTCAAACACCGACAACCTGACTAACGTAACCACCCCAAGCTTCACACTCGTTTGCACCGAAGCCGATGCCACTCTCAAGCTCTATTCCAACCAACCAGCACCAAACACCCTGATCGCTACTCATACCTGCACCACCACAGGTAGTGTTGAAGTCACCGTAGACGGTGGTGACGCTCTAGCTGACGGAATTCACAACATCACCAGCACCGAAACAGACAACAGTAGTAATACAAGCGACCCAAGCCCAGCTCTCGAGATAAGCATAGACTCAACCGCCTCAGCATCACCGACCATCACCCCACCAAGTAACGTTAACCAACTACCAAGCCAAAGCCCAGTCCTCATCTCCGGCACCGGGACAGTCGGCGAGACCATTGAGGTCACCTCAACACCAGACGGTGGCGGAACAACCAGTACCTGCACAACCACCGTTGACGCCGACGGCAACTACAGCTGTACGCTCAGTCCACAACCAGAGCTCGGCGCTCACAACCTAAGCATCACCACCACC
>CAZUNB010000005.1:5701-30787 GCA_964622235.1 uncultured Candidatus Saccharibacteria bacterium
TGCGTGGCTTCGGCGGTATGATCGCGGTCGAACTGGCGACCGATCTCGCCGGCAACACCAGCACCGCCACCACTGACAACTTCACCATGGCACTCGACACCGACGGTGACGGCCAAATAGACACCGAAGACCCCGACGATGATGGCGATGGCATTCCTGATGCCATTGAAGATGCCGGTCCGAATAATGGTGATGGTAATGGTGATGGAATTAAAGATAGTCTGCAGGGTCATGTGGCCACCCAGGAAAACACGGTAACTGGTGGTTCAACAACGCTCGAAGTCACGGAAGGCTGCCAGATTGTGACTAGCTTTAGCGTTGTTGATGAATCTGAATTAACAAAACAAGACAGTGGCTTTACCTACCCGGTTGGCCTTAACGACTTCAGCCTCAAGTGCGACCAGCCAGGACAGACAGCTACAGTTACGTTTTATTACGACCAAACTTACGATACCAGTACATGGACCTACAGGAAATACGATACAAACGGCAAAGAATACTCTGATATAAGCAACCAGGTAACGTACGACACTAAACAGGTAGGTGATACACAAGTGACCGCTGCAAGCTACCAGCTAACTGACGGCGGACCGCTCGACCAAGATGGACAGGTGAACGGTCAGATCACTGATCCTGCAGGGCCTGCGGTCAAGATACCTCAAACAACAACAAGTAGTGATTCGCAGCAGGTGTTGGCGAGGACGGGGGAGAGTAAGGTGCTAATTTCTTTACTAGCTGGTCTGATGCTTGTGTCGAGTCTTATGTTTTTCATATACAAAAGAGATGCGCACTTACAGTAAATCTCGCTATCCTTAAGACTGCAAGATCGGAATAGAACCACCCCAACCTAAGTAATCCTGATTTGCCGTAAACAGTCATGATATTCCTTTTGTCATCTTGCTCAATGAACAGATTACGAATATAAAAAGCAACTGTTTGCAACCACAATATGGTTATGGTATGATTGCTTCGTATTAGAGTGGCTGTGAAAGCTGTGGGTTATTATTTACAAACAAAAAAAACAAAAAAAACAAAAATTGTTTAATTCGGGCTATCGGCCGATATTTTTTGCCATACTGGTTTTTGCCACTATAGTCGGTTCGCCATTAATGTATCACCAATCCGTTTCTGCCTACCCAGCGGACGAGTTTGTCACCACCTGGAAGACAGACAATCCGGGGACTAGTAACTCGACTTCTATCACTATTCCAACTGCGGGAATAGGCTATAACTATCAAGTTGACTGGGATGACGATGGGATATTTGATCAGACAGGAATAACGGGTAGTGTAACGCACGATTTTGGTACAGCTGGTACCTACGTCGTTCGGATCAAAGGTAGTTTCCCCTCAATATTATTTAACAACACTGGTGACAAAGAAAAAATACTGAGTGTCGAGCAATGGGGGTTAAGCTCGTGGAATACAATGTATGCCGCATTCTATGGTGCGAAAAACCTCGTTATTAACGCCAGTGATACTCCTGACCTCAGTAATGTCGCTAGTCTCCATAGTATGTTCCGTGATGCGGAGAGCCTTGGTGGTGGAGCAGGAAGCTGGAATTGGAATACCGGCAATGTCACCACAACGAGAGAAATGTTTCGAGGAGCAACGACCTTTAATAAACCTCTCAACAGTTGGGACGTTAGCCAGGTGACTGATATGAATAGTATGTTTGATTCTGTCGCTAGCTTTAACCAGCCACTTAATAGCTGGAATGTTGGCAAAGTAACCAATATGACGAGTATGTTTTATGGTGCAAGTAGCTTCAACCAACAAATCGGCCTTTGGGATACCAGTAAAGTTACTACAATGAGACGATTGTTCTATAACGCCACCTCATTCAATCAACCCCTTAGCTCTTGGGATACAGGCAACGTCACAGATCTAGGTAGTGCCTTCCGAAACGCCACCTCATTTAACCAGAACATAAACTCCTGGGACACTGCGAAGGTAACAAATATGCAGCAGGTTTTCTATAACGCCACCTCATTCAACCAACCAATCGGCTCTTGGAACACAGGCAACGTCACCAGTTTTTATTCTCTGTTTGATGGTGCTGTTTTGTTTAACCAGCCAATCGGCTCTTGGGATACGAGCAAGGTGACTAATATGGAGTTTGCATTCCGAAACGCCACCTCCTTCAATCAACCACTTAGCTCCTGGGACACAGGCAACGTCACCAGTTTTTATTCTCTGTTTGATGGTGCTGTTTTGTTCGATCAGGGCTTAGGTCTATGGAACACCGGTAGTCTGACAAATATAGGGAATACTTTCCGAAACGCCACCTCATTCAACCAAAACATAAACTCCTGGGACACCGCGAAAGTTACCAATATGCAGTCTCTGTTTAACGGCGCCACCTCATTCAATCAACCCCTTGGCTCCTGGGATATGGGTAATGTTACGAATATGGAGTTCTCATTCGAGGGCGCCACATTGTTTAACCAGAGCTTAAACGCTTGGGATACGAGTAAAGTCACTAGCATGCACGGCATATTCCGAAACGCCACCTCATTCAACCAAAACATAAACTCATGGGATACCGCTAAGGTTGTTAATATGAAGCAGGCATTCTTTGGGGCAGTTTCGTTCGATCAAGATATCGGTGGATGGAGCACCGCGGCATTGAGCGCTGCAGACGATATGTTTAAAGGCATCGAACTTTCCATAGCCAATTATGACGCTCTCCTTGAAAGTTGGAATGCGCAAAGCCTCAATCCTGACGTTATATTTAGTGGTGGTGATAGTCGGTATTGTACTTCCGCTTCAGCCCGCACTACGATGATTGAATCCGACAACTGGACCATCACCGACGCTGGCCGAGATTGCCCAAACGCCAAATCAACCAGTGTTAAACTTAATGGCTCAAGTAGTAAAATAACGATCGGCAATACCACCGAAGGTAATGAGGTCGGCATTCTATCAGCTACTGATCTAACTATAAACGACACACACAATTTTGCTTTTACTTGCACAGTTTCAGGTGTCGATGATAAATATTTTGTAATCTCTGGTGATAGATTAAAAGCTGCCACTAACCTTGACTATCGAGATCCAGTTGATTCTAATGCAGATAGTGTCTACGAGATATGTATTCGCGTGACTGATTCAACTGGCAATACTTATGACCAGAAACTTATTATTTTTGTAACTGATCAGGATATTAATAACAATTCTATCCTGAGAAAATCTCATATTGTGCTTGCGAAGACAGGCGAGAATAGAATGCCCATTTTTTTATTAGCTGGACTAATGTTTATATTAAGTCTGCTTAGCTTTAGGAAGAGGCACAACTCTGCTACTCTTTGAATCTGTGTCAATAGCAAGCCACGCTTATGCAGCCATTCACTAGAGCCACTTCGAACACCGAATACAACTATGAAGGTCTTGGTCTAAACCTCTACATAACTCGTCTTATCACTGAGAAATATGGCGGTAGCGTCAAGATAGACAGTAAATTAGGGCAAGTCACGAATGTACAGATTATCTTTGCCTAATAGTAAGCCAAGTTTTATGATATAATTTCATCAGTGCGTTCTCTTATTTAATAAAAATTAATCAGAGATGAGTGGCTATCAACCACGAAAGTATGCGAGAAGAAATCTTTAATCAGTTAGTGAATTAAAGAGACTAGACCTCGTCGGGTAAGCCCGAAATAGCTGTAAGTAAGCGCCAAAAAGATCACTTCTTTTGGAAATCAGATGGTACCATCCTGAACACTCGGGACTCTGATAATCAAAAGCAGTGATTTTTTATTTCTAGGAGAATAATGAAATATAAAGCGATAATAATTGATCTTGATGGCACGGCGGTTGATTCGCCGAGCAAGAATATTGCTAGCTCGCGTTTGGCTGCAGCAGTAAAACGACTTGAAGAGCTTGATGTTAAGATTTGTGCAGCGACAGGACGGTCGAAAGCATCTGCGCAGGAAGTGGTTGAAAGTCTTGGATTATCTCAACCTATGATTGTCGCGGGCGGTGCACAAATTATCAGTTCGGATTATCAAAAAGTCATCCAACAAATTTCAGTGGAAAAAGAATCGCTTAAAACGATGGTTAAAGTCCTCTCGTCTTTGGATAAAACCTTTCTTTGGAATGACTGTACGCTTGAGGACTATATCGAGAATGGTGGCTGGCAACTTGATGATTTTGATGTCAACAGTGAAACCTATTTTTTTGAAGTCTGTTATGTTCCGGATGACGAGGCAAATGAGTTAGCCGATAAGATAAATAAAATTAATGGAATTACGGCTTCCATAGCTATAGCTCATCGACCAAGCATGAAAGATATTCATGTTACTAGTGATAACGCGACCAAAGAGCACGCCATAGAGGTGTTGTCTCAACTGATTAACGTTCCTACCGAGCATATGATTGGCGTTGGGGACGGTGCAAACGACATCCATCTTTTCAAAGCTGTCGGTCATAAGGTTGCTATGGGTAACGCGGCTAATGAACTGAAAGAGAAAGCCGATGAAGTAGTCGGTGACATTAAAGACGATGGCTTAGCTGAATATTTTGAGCGTCTTATAAAAGAGATTAAAGAATCAAACTTGGACAAGATAGAAATTGTCCAGCCAGAAGCCAATGATGCTTTAGGATTGGCAAAAATGCATGCCCAGAGTTGGCGAGATAGCTATGTCGGAATTAATGGTTTAACAGCTGAATCGGTAGAAGATAAGATGAGGAATAAAACATCTGAAAAAGGACTTAGCATTTACCGAGAAACATTTGAAAAAGCTCGGAAAAACCCAGAGCAGTGTTACTACCGTATCGCCAAGACCGGCAATGAAGTTGTTGGTTTCATACATGGAGTCAACGAAGAGAAACAAGAGGTTGGCGCAGTCTATATTGCCGAGCAGTACAAAGGCTCAGGCTTGGCGCAGAAATTAATGGATGGGCTAATGAGTTGGTTTGATTTAGGCCGAGATATTGAGTTCGCAGTTGTCCGAGATAATTCTCGAGCAGTTAATTTCTATGAAAGTTATGGTTTTGAGATAGTAGAAACCGATCCAAAAGATTATGAACGTTATTTACCATTGATAGTTGTTAAAATGAAACGAAGAGGAGACAAGAAATGAAATTTAAATCAGGTACACGAAGGCGAGCGTTGGAGTACGAAAAAGATATTGTTCAGCAGTGGAAGAAAAATAAAACTTTTGAAAAGTCGATTGAAAATCGACCAAAAGAGAATGGCTACGTTTTTTATGACGGCCCGCCGTTTATCACCGGCGTACCTCACCACGGAACCTTGCTTAGCTCTATTGCCAAAGACCTAATTCCGCGCTACCAGACCATGAAAGGGAAGCGGGTTGAGCGTATCTGGGGATGGGATTGTCACGGTCTGCCAGCTGAGGTTTTTACCGAGAAGAAACTTGGCGTCAAAGATCGTCGTGATATCGGCACAAAAATCAGCATCGAAGAATACGTCACGACTTGCCGTGAGAACATGGTCCAGACCGGTAATTTATGGAATGACACGATTGATCGTATCGGTCGCTGGGTCGACATGGATAATGCTTACAAAACAATGGATAAGGAATACATGGAGAGCATTTGGTGGGCTTTCAAAAAGCTTTATGATGACGACAAAATCTACGAAGGTGAACGAGTCTTAATGTATTGTACTCGTGATGCGACACCACTCAGTAAGGCTGAAGTTACAATGGATTCCGGTGCCTACCAAGATGTGACCGATCCGAGTATTTACACAAAATTCAAACTAAAAGGTGAATTAAAAGATTTTAATTTTGCGACAAGTAGCCATTCTGGATCTCGAGGCGATAGAGCCGAAGAGAGAGAAATGATTGCCAAGGGGCGGTCTAGAGATCCGCTGAAGATTTTGAGCGAGCATGCAAGCGGTTCAGTCCATATGCTAGCTTGGACTACAACCCCTTGGACTCTCCCGGCCAATACAGCCCTAGCAGTAAATGATGAATTGGCATATTCGCTAATATTCGTAGACGATACATTTTTGATTTTAGCCACAGAACTAGTTGAAAGTGTGCTTACAGATGAGAAGCATAATCCATTAGAATATGTGGTTATAAACAATATGATTAGTGGAAACCAGCTTGTCGGCTTGAAGTACGAGCCACTTTTTGAAGATCGTGGCGAAAACGCTCACAAGGTTTTGCATGCTGATTATGTCAGCGATGAAGACGGAACTGGTATCGTTCACTTGGCGCCAGCTTATGGTGAAGAAGATTTCAACATGGCTCACGAGGAGAACATCCCGGTTGTGCATGTCATCGATGAAAGTGGTATTTATAGTGAGGGCGAGTGGATTGGTGAAAACGTCTGGGATATCAACAAAACGATTGCTAAGACGCTCCATGAGCGAGGCATAGTTTGGAAAATTGACTATATTCAGCACAGTTACCCACATTGCCATCGTTGCGGAACACGGTTGATGTATCGAGCTCACCCCAGTTGGTTTATGGATATCGCTGGACAGAAAGAGCAAATGCTCGCCGAGAATTCGAAAGATATCAACTGGTTTCCTTCTCATCTAAAACACGGCCGATTCGAAAAAACGGTTGAAGCCGCACCAGACTGGAACATCTCTCGCGACCGCTTCTGGGCCACGGCAATGCCGGTCTGGAAAGGTACTGATAGTAATGGTAAAGAACACATAAAAGTAGTGGGTAGTTATGCTGAATTGAAAGAATTATCAGGGGTAGAGCTTGAAGATTACCATCGTCCTTGGGTTGATGACGTAACCTTTGAAATTGATGGCGTGAAATATACACGAATCGAAAAGGTGCTTGATGGTTGGTTCGAAAGTGGCTCGATGCCATTCGCACAGTTTCATTATCCGTTTGAAAACAAGAAAAAATTTGAAAATAATTTCCCCGGTGATTTTATCACTGAATACATCGGGCAAGTTCGAGCATGGTTCTATTATATGCATGCAGTGAGCGTCGGACTTTTTGGAACAAGTAGTTTTAAGAATGTGATCACAACCGGCAATTTGGCCGGCAGCGACGGACGCAAGATGAGTAAAAGCTATGGCAACTTTACTGATCCTAATATTTTAATGGATGAGTACTCAGCCGACAGTCTGCGATTTTTACTGATGCAAAGTCCGCTCATGAACAGTGAGGATTTTGCTTTGACCGACAAAGACGTCGGCGATGTCGCGAGAAAGCTGAGCATGATTTGGAATATGTATGATTTCTTCACGCTTTATGCGGAGGTCGATGAATGGGGGTGGAATGGCGCACACGAAGATCCGACCAGTGAGCTCGACAACTCGCTCGACAACTGGATTGTTTCGCGTGTTCATCAGTTGACCGAAGAAGTTGATCGACATTTGGCGGCTTACGATATTCCAAGTGCGCTCAAACCAATTTTGCCGTTTCTCGATGACGCCAGTAACTGGTATGTTCGCCGTTCACGCCGTCGTTTCTGGAAGAGTGGCGAGACTAGTGATAAAAATAACGCGTATAAAACGCTTCACTATGTCTTGGTGCAGCTGAGCATGGTTATCGCTCCCGTCACACCGTTTTTAGCCGAAGAGCTGTATCAGAAGCTGACAGGCGGTGAATCGGTCCACTTGCTCGACTGGCCAAGCTCTGGCCGGGTTAATGAGATTTTAGTAGCCCAGATGGCTGATGTGCGCGAATTGATTAACGCTGGACTTAGTCAACGAGCCAAAGCCCAGCTGAAAGTTCGCCAGCCACTGGCCGAGTTCGAAATCCGTGGCAAGAAAGCCGATGAGATGAAAGAATATGAGGATGTCTTCATCGAAGAGTTGAACGTAAAATCAGTTCGATTTAACATTGAAACCTCAGAGCCAGATGACCCAGAAGGTGAGCTTGTCGGTGTGCTCGAGCTCGAGCTCGATGATGAGCTTAGGCGAGAAGGTGCGATGCGTGAAGTTATTCGTCACATCCAGACACATCGGAAGAAATCAGAGCTTAAGATTGATGATCGTATCAAGCTAAAGCTTGAAACTGACGATGAAACGCTCAAGCAAGCGATTGATGAGCATGAGCAGACGATTCTTGATGAAACGCTTGCAACGCTGGCAGATGTTTCTGAAAATGAGAAAACCGTAAAGATCAATGGTGTTGAGTTAACAATCTTTCTTCAAAAAACATAGTTTTTAAGAGTTAGCGTGGTACGATTATTTTAATGATATTAGCTAGCATAATTCTCAGTATTTTCTTAGTTGGGGCATTAGTTTTTTATTGGCTTATAAATGGGCGAGATGCAAAAACCGATCAAGCCATTGTTGTTGAGTTTTTCCCGCCGAAAGATGTTTCGGTCGGGTTAGCTGATTTTCTCTTAAATCTAGAAGTCACCAATAGAACAATCGCATCAATTTTAATTGAAGGTGCAGTTGTTGGCGAAATCAGCTTTACGGTGAAGAACGAGGACTCGGGAGTTCAGACTATTACTCTGAACACTGCTCTTGAGTCCGTTGAAAAAGAGGATAGAAGGCTGCTATACACTCATCTGTTTGGCGATTTATCAGAACCTGGAGCTTCAACGAACCTAGATGAAGAGCTTCGTGCTCGATCTGAGTATTTGATACATTTCCTAACCGAAATTTATTCAAAACGATCCATCGAAAAGAGATGGTTTAAGAAGTCGATTAATGGAACAATCTCAGGCTTCAGATGGGCTGGTACAGTTTTGGTCTCATTTGGGCTTATTGGTTTACTCTTCACTGGGTTTAATCTTTTGTCAGATTCTGAAGGTGCTGATTCAAGAGCAGTGTTTGAATTTCTGTTGCCGGCGCTAATATCTTTAATATCACTTGGTGTAGCTATGATTGTTGTCGCTAAAAAAATACCAAAAATGCTTATCAGCGGCGCGCAGGCAAAGGACCATTTACTAGGCTTGAAGCTGTTTATCGAGAAAACGGAGACAGAAAGGCTACGTTTGCTGCAAAGTACCGAAAGTATTAAGATAAAAGAACAGACTGAATTTCTTGATTTTCAATCGAAGCTTTTACCATTTGCCATAATATATGGACAAGAAAAAACTTGGTTCAAAGAGCTCGGTGATTATATGCCAAAGGTTGAGACTATGGGCTCCGTCAGTTCAATCGCCAGGCTAACCCTTGGAATTGGCGCTGGAATTGTTCTTGCAGCTATTTTTCCTGGCTCTGAATAATATCCCATTACTTTGCACCGGCAAAGTAATACAAAACTCTCTCGCAAAGCTTCACCAATGCGACGAAAACAGTTTTATCACACTCTTATATCCTTCGCGTAAAATGTGAGGATTGAGCAGGTCATTGCCTGAATGTGACACATATTAGCCTAATATTCGTGAAAATAGCCATTATCAGAAATATACTGCTTATGATATTTTTAATATTGAATATATCATGGAAATCGAAAATATTCATACAAATCGTGGGTAACATCATCATCTGATGCGGGATATATGATTTAGAAAACCGTGGGTAGGGTTGTGCTCAGTGTGCTACTACTGTAGTCTCAAGATAGATATAACTAAGTTGTGGAGACTTTTATGAAAAAACTTTTAATTGGGCGAAAATTTTATAAACCATTAATCTCACTATTTGCGGCAGCGATAATCGTAGCCAACCCTTGGTTCGGTGTTGCTTCGCAGCTTATCGATCAGAAAGTTTCGGCTGCACCAAATGGAGGTGTGGTCGTACGAAGCAACCAGAACACCTGGAGTGCCGTCAGCGCAAGTAGCGGTACAACTAGCTATGTGTCCGACGTATCTGCACCTTACGGGAACGGTGCCTTGCAACTAACAACGGGCAGCTCAACTGCGTCTTACTCTCAGCGTTCGAAATCAGTAAGCATGAAGTTGAGCGACGTGAATGAACTCAGCTACTGGACAAAGCAGGTTACAGCCAGCAACCCTACTCACGCGCCTAGTCTTCAGTTGACGGTAAATGGGCTAACTGGCACCTCCAGTTCTACCAACTTAGTGTTCGAACCCTACTGGAACACCGCTGGAAATCCAGGAGTTTCGGTCAACCTTCCAAATGGCGTATGGCAGAAGTGGAACGCTAAAGACGGTGTCCTATGGTCCTCGAAGGGGTATGCAAGCGCCGGACTAGTGGCTGGCGGTGGCGGAGATCCATTTTATAGCCTTGCGCAAGTGATCGCACTAAACCCTAATGCAAAAGTCACAGCTATAACCGCTAAGATTGGTAGCTACAATACAGATCATATCGGTCTAGTAGACGGCATAAACCTTAATGGCACAGTTTATGATTTTGAGCCAATTGCTCCAGCTCTCGCACCGCAAGTAACTGCTACAAACTTCAATACTAATAATGATGCCTTGTACAAAGGAATAAACGTGGGCTTTACGCTCAATGATGATTTTCGAAATATTTCATCAGTTAAGGTAGAGCTCCTAAAAGGAAGTGAAGTTCTGGTGACAAATTCAGATAATGCGAACCTACTCGCTCTCATTGCAGGTGGTGAAAAATCTCTAAGCACTCCATTTATTGTAACTCCAGGTAGCTACACCGAAACTTACTGGAACCTTGGTCAGCGCGAATGGCTTCGCACCGAAGCTCCAACGACTGCACGTATCACCGTTACTGACGAAAAGGGTAATCACATAGCCACAAACAACAACTTAATCGAGCCGAATGGTTGGACATTTGAAAGCCTGTTTAACAACTATAGTTATTCTCCGGCTGATTCGAAGTTTGTAAGCTCTCCATGGACAGTTCGTGAAAACAATGCCAATGATACTAAGAACTTCCGAGTTCAGGTACCAAAAATGGCTACTGGTGTAACATTCAGTTTTGTCGGCAATAATGGAGCACCGACATTTAGCGGTGTCGTGGGTGAAGAGCATATACAACCTAATCAATGGCCCGCACCAAGCGGTGAGCATCAATATAAAGTAGGACAGTCTTTACCAGCAGGTGAGTACACTGTAACGGCTGAATATAAAACGAGCGATGGCACGCTCCAGACCTATCCAGTCACAGGTTCTGCGGCTGTATATTCAGTACAAACACCTATTGCTAGCTATGTCAGCCCAGAAGCCGACGGCTCGACAATCATTCGTTCGAGTGACAACCCTTCACAAGTACGCATAAGTGATACAGGAAATCATTTCAACTATGTAAATTTCAAAATTGACAACGTTACATACAGAGTGAATCGCAATCAGTGTGACGTCAGACAGGCAGGCAATTATGTCACATGCGAAGCAAAAAAGTCTAGCACGTGGCCTGCCAACGGCCTTGTCGCCGGCGCACACACAATAAACAGCGTCACCGCATCGAACACTGCAAACGGCAATGTTACTCTACCTTCACGACAGTTCACTGTAGATACAGTCTTACCAACGGTTGTTAGTACAGCAATCAAGCCATCTGGGGCTCTTTATGGTAAGCAAGTTGTAGTGGAGTCAGAAGTTGAAGATAATCTAAGCCTGAGCAGCGTTACAACGTATGCAGTTAAGAAAGTAAATGGTATTTGTAATCCTAACGGTGCAAAGATTGTGACTGAAACTGTTGCAGCGAGTGGCACATCACAGACTGTGAACACAACTCTAAATACCTCAGGGATGAACGGCGAATACTGTTTCTACACAAGCGCCAAGGACACTGCGACACACTCCAGCAACCCTAACTCTACTAATTCAAAATTTGTAGCAAGTTTTGATGCAAGTAATCCCGATGTCGGACTAACCACACCTACAGGCGTAACTAATTCTAATAACGCAGAGGTAAAGGGCTATGTAGCTGATGATAATATGAACTACTACGCTTGTTACATTACGACAAATCAAGCTATCACAGCCTTTAATAAAGACTGGGCTATTGGTCAAGAACCTAAAACAGGTGCTAACAATGACGAGTCTTTGGCTGATTCTAGTTGTGTAACAAAATGGACGACAGCTAATGTCGGCTCATCGACAAGCCCAACAACTCTTGGTAATTTTGATATTTCTGGACTGCCTGAAGGTAGTTATACAATTCATCTTCACGCACATGACAAAGCTGGAAATATTACTGAAAAAGCAACTACGTTCACAATCGATCGAACGGCACCCGTTCTTAGCAACCTTGAGGTTAGCGAAAACCCTAACAAAAGCTTAAGTATGTCAGTTAAAGATGACGGAGAAGCCGTATCTGTAGAATTTAACGTTGGTGGCCAGAGTTACAATGGAGTGCTCAACGTTAATACTCGAATATGGTCAGCGGTTAGCAACTTGCTCAGTCCAGGTAGTTATGTAGTACAAGCAGATGCTAAGGATGAAGCATTCAACGCAGTTAGTCCGGCCCTTACCCAGAATATAGTGATAGCACGGCCACCCGCAGCTATTGGCGGAACGCCAACTAGTCCAGCAGGGAACACAGGTCAAGGATTCTTACCTATAACTCCCGTTCTTACTAACCTTGTAGTCACCCCAGTTATACCAGGATTTGCTCGCTTTGGCGTAGCTCCGAACCAAGGATTCGCGTCTATATTCGGCAACAACGACCAACAGGGTGAAAACGGTGAAGTGCTCGGTGCGAAAGACGATACTACTAAAGACGATAATCTGTTTAATAAATTTGGTAAGGCTGACGTAGATGATGGTGATGTGCTTGGTACTGACAATGAAGCATTCGCTAAGGTTCTTGGCCTGCAGTGGCCATGGTGGATTGCGATTGTTGCTGGCGTGCTAGCGCTTTGGTGGTTACTACTAGCGGCTAAACGACGACGTAAAGACGACGACAGAATACGATAAAACATTGAGCTATTGCTAGGCAGTAGCTCAACATATCGCTACACTAGAGCCTATGATTCGACGCTTATTCAGAACCATTGACCCTTTTATTATCTTGGTAACTTTCATTGTAGCCATGGGGTTGTCGGCACTGTTCTCGATAGGAGTAGCAGCTAGAGACTTCGAACCATGGAATCAAGTTCTTTACGTGGCTATTGGTATAGGTGTGATGATAGTTGCAGCTCGTGTTAACTATCAGGTTTGGCGTCGTTACGCCTTCTGGATTTATCTCATAGTTGTTTTCCTACTAATTCTAGTATTGTTTCTAGCACCGATTCAAGGTTCATCACGCTGGATTGATATAGGTCCATTCCAATTGCAGCCATCCGAGTTTGCCAAGCTTAGTCTGATTGTTTTATTGGCGCGTGTCTTATCTCATGAAACACAAATCAGTTTGTGGCGGTTTTTCTTGAGTATCCTTTACACTGCGATTCCGTTTGGATTGGTAGTAATTCAACCCGACCTCGGTACCACATTAGTGTTTGCCGCAATCTGGCTGCTGATGATAGTCATGGCAAATGTTAAACGACAGTATTTGATTATTCTTTTTACCGCTGGGCTGCTAGCGATTCCAATCGGCTTGCCACTGCTCAAGCCATATCAGCGCGATAGGCTGCTAACGTTCATGAGTCCCGCTTCTGATTTGCGGGGAAGTGGCTACAACGTCAACCAAGCGACGATTGCTATCGGTAATGGCGGTTGGCTCGGTGCTAACGTTCAAGACGCCTCTCAGAGTGAGCTGAAGTTCCTTCCATCGCAGCATACAGACTTCATCTTCGCTGTGATTGCTGAAAAATTTGGTTTTATCGGCTCGATCTTAGTAATGTTTGGTTTGGTAGCTATTATTGGTCGAGCTATTTTTGTTGGATGGCGCTCACCAGACAAATTCGGACTTTTACTAGCAATTGGAATTGCGGCTATGTTGGCGACGCATACGATAATTAATATTGGTATGAACTTACGATTGATGCCAGTGACTGGTTTGCCACTACCATTTTTGTCGTATGGCGGTTCGCATATTGTAGTCGATTTCTTGCTTATCGGTATCTTGCTCAGCATCATTCGCCACAATCAAGACCTCCGTTTTGCTGGTGGAAAACGAGCTACAAACATTGAATTATCATCATAAACTCAAAAAAACTGCGTATTTAGCAAATAAATAGGGGTTTATGCTTGCACCACGGGGTTATATCTGATAGGATTTATCGAGCATATGAAACAAGCAGTAATTGAGACCGGCGGAAAACAGTATATTGTCAGCAAAGACGATATACTTGATGTTGAACTTTTGGGTGACGTGAAAAAGGTCAGTTTTGACGTATTGCTTATTATCGATGGTGATGACGTTCAAGTTGGAACTCCATTAGTTGAGGGCGCTAAAGTTAGCGCAGAAGTTCTCGAAGTTGTTCGCGCTCCTAAAGTTACAGCTATCCGATACAAGGCTAAAAAACGAGTTCACAAGACTCGTGGTCATCGTCAATCGTACACTCGTATCAAAATTACTGAAATCTCTTAGTCATATTATCTTATTTATAGTCAATCGACGTACAAGCAGTTATACTAGTGCTTAGTCTATGGGTGAACAAACAAACAAGCGACCAGTTATTATTGCTATTTCCAATCAAAAAGGTGGTGTTGGTAAGACGACTACCTCGATTAATCTCGCCAGTAGTCTAGTATCACAAGGTAAAAGTGTCTTGGTAGTAGACCTTGATCCACAGGCAAATACGACTAGTGGACTTGGTGTCGATAAATCAGCTATCGTGGCCGGAACATATCACATTTTATTTGATCCGAGCTATGCCGCCAAAGCAGTTATTCGTACACCGCACGGTATTGCTGTCATGCCAGCCGTCCCTGAGTTAGCAGCGGCCGAAGTCGAGTTAGTTGGCCTAGAACGCCGTGAGCACAGGTTAGCGGAGCTGCTACCTAAGTTTGCTTTTGATTATATCTTGATTGATAGCCCGCCGAGCCTTGGATTATTGACGCTTAACGCACTAACTGCAGCCGATCATGTGATTATTCCAGTGCAAGCTGAGTACTACGCACTTGAAGGACTTGGCAACCTGCTGGGCACAATGCAGCGCGTAAAGGCGCAGCTCAATAAAGATTTAAATCTACTTGGTATCTTGATGACGATGTATGACTCAAGGACGACATTGTCTGATCAAGTTGTTGGTGAGGTACATAAACACTTCCCAGGCAAGGTTTTTGAAACCATGATTCCTCGCAATATCCGTTTGGCTGAAGCACCAAGCTATGGTAAGCCAATCCAAGCTCACGATAAGTGGAGCAAGGGTGCGAAAGCGTATAAAAAATTTGCTCGGGAAATGAATAAGCGGGTTGATTCGCTATCGGCAAAAGATGCTACAATACGATAGATAAAGGAGGGGTTATGGCGCGAGAAATAGGATTAGGTCGTGGTTTCGATAGTTTGATTCCACAGCAACCAGTTGATGAAAACTCAATTCAGGAAATTTCTGTTTCTGAAATTGTAGCAAACCCTTACCAACCAAGACGAGAATTTGATGATCTTCGTATTAAAGATTTAGCAAATAGTATTGATCAACATGGGCTACTCCAACCAGTCGTTTTGCTGAAGGTTGGTAATAATTCATACCAAGTCATTGCCGGTGAGCGTCGTCTTCGAGCATTTCAACTACTTAAAGAGAAGACGATTCCATCGATTGTTCGTACTGCCAAAGAACAGCAACAATTAGAACTGGCATTAATCGAAAATGTTCAACGTGAAGATCTTAACGTGCTTGAACTTGCCCAAGCGTACCAGCAGCTAGCTAATGAGTTCTCGCTAACTCATGTCAAGATTGCTGAGCAGGTAGGTCGAAGCGATCGCAGTGTTACTAATATTATTCGCTTACTCAAGCTTCCAGACCGCGCTAAGAAAGCTTTAAATAATAATGACATAAGCGAAGGCCATGCCCGACAAATACTGTCAGTTAAAGATCGAGACAAGCAGCATGAGCTCCTCGACCTAATTACTGAGAATCAGTGGAGTGTGCGTCAGACTGAAAACTTTGTGAAAAAGTTTAAAGAGGATGGTATCGGTACCGATCGGGCGATGCGACGATTAGCAATCAGCACTGATAAAACGACTGCACTTGAGGAAAAACTAGGCAAAGCTTCGAAACACGTCAAAGTTCGGATTAAGAATTTAGCTAAGTCTACCAAGCTTGTGATTGAAGTTGATGATGAAGAAGAGCTTGAGTCAATCCTCCAACAATTACTCTAAAATTTTATAGTTTTATTATTCTTTTTATCCATCTACTTTTGCTGCCAAAAGTAATAAAACCACTGGATTGTCGTCACTCTTGATGAACTCATTGTCATTCTTACAATCGTCTGCGGAACTCCTCAGCTCTTAGATGCTTATACATCTAATCACTTCGTCAAACAGTCCTCGACTAGTTAGATTGTAATAATAACATTCGTTTTTCAGGAGCTTCTCCTTTACGCCCAGGCCCAAGCACGATAATTTACATGAAGTTTAATGGGCAAAGGACTATATACATACAGTTCGCTTGAATTTTGCTGCAGAGTTCTATTGAAAAGAAATAAATTTATAAAATAAAATTCTCATACTTGCAAAATCCAGAGAGCGAGAGTTTATTGGAGATATATCTAAAAATTAGGAAATTAAATGCCATCACCAGAAGAACCAGGAATAGAAGCTAGAGAACATCAAGCTGAGATCAATCCTGATAGAGTAGTTGGGCAAAATATGAGATTTACAATAAGTAGCGGAAATCGATGTGTTGGAGGTATGTTCTCCGATCCTCGACAATGGAAAAGTAGGTATGCTTGTTCCCAGTATCCTGATTCACAAGGTGACATTACAGAAACAACAAATAGTTTACGAGGAGTAGTTGAATTGACTGCCGAAGGTGAGGCATTTTACGACGCAAACAGAGATGAACTAGACGATCAATTAAATGTACAACCGTTTCAGAAAGGACCAAACCATGGTCTCTCTGCTAATCTCTATCCGATTTTAGGCGAAGGACAAGCGAGCTTCGTAACGATGGCGCGGGCTGCTCAAGATTGTCGAGGTTGCGAAACTGGCTGCACCGAAGACCCCGTTGAATCACCCAACGAAACTTTTATACAATATCTAGGCAATCATCGTCTTGATGATTCGTTAACTGCACCTTCGCAAGAATAGAGCTAAAACGTGCGGGATTCGTTGAGAGGGAAGAGTCGAAAGACTAGTGTGCCGATCACATCAGTAGTGGGGACTTGACCAAGGCTATTACGAGAGTCGAGTGAGCCACCTGGTGTGCGGTTATCGCCACTGACAAATAAAAATCCGTCTTGGACGACTTCGTCAATTTCGCCCTCTGCAAAAGCTAAGTTCAGATCAAATTCTTTTTCAAACTGAATGTTTTTTTCCCCGTTATTAGGATAAACGGTGAAGCGACCATTGCGTAAAACAACGCGATCGCCCGGCGTGCCAACTACGCGCTTGATTAAGCGAGGCGGACTTTCCTGTGGATTATGAAATACGATTATATCGCCTCGCTCAGGAACAAATTTTTTATTTTTTAGCAGCGCCATGCTGTGCCCAACCTTTGAAATAATCAATCGATCGGCTGGCTCTAGGGTCGGCTCCATACTAGTACCATCGACATCGTAGCTTTGCATGACAAACAGCATAATCATGCTGACCATAACAACCACCGTCAAGACAAAAGAGATAAATGACCAGGCGGTCTTAAATGTTTGCTTAGTATTACCTCTTTTTTCATTTTCCATGAAGCCTAGTATAGACCTATCGTCGCCAAACAAAAAGTATTGACATGATTAGGAGCAAATTTGTTTTGTTTTTGATATTCTTACGATATGGACAACGAAGGCAGGATCGAAAGCGATGCAACTCTACAGCCAGACCTAGTACTAGTAAAGAGAAAACTGAAAAAGGTTATGATAATCACTGCTTCCATAGTCATAATTTTTTTTGCGATTGGGTATTTAGCAATTGCGAGTATATTTTCGGGCGGAATTGATGGATATATATACAATTTGAAACCCGTGCCTAATCCAAAAAGCCCAAGAGTCAGTGCCAGTCGAAGCATAGTAAAAAAAGAAATTGACCACGAATTTAGTCAAATAGAAAAAGCTTCTAGCTTAAAACGCTACGCTGTTTCAACCTACGACAACTGTTATGAAGGTGAGAATAATTGGAAAGTTAAAGAAGGATACGCACATCGATGCGATTATCAAATTACTCGATTTTATGGATTTGATAAAGATTTTCGCCATAAGATGCTCGAATTTGAAGCTACAATCACAACTCTAGGCTGGACAACAACTAATTCTGATAACTCTGGAATTAGCGGCATCATGGCTGATTATTACAATCCGCAACATAGCGAAAAAAACTTACAGAGCATTAATGAATTCGGTAGAGAATATTTGGTGTCCGACCTGCCGAATAGTACCGACTACTCAAAGAATGAGATAAGCATGGGAATGACCTTTGCAGAGAGAAAAACAATGGAGTTCCAGGGTCTAGATCGTTTTGACTACATTCAAGAATATTCCCTTGCGCACATCGGTCCTCCATTCTATGAAGATAAAAATCTTGTCGACACTAAGTCAACTTTCTCCAAAATAACAAAAGATAATAAATATGTGTTAGTAGTTTTATTAAATAAAAATTATTTTGAGAATTAATTTTTATAGAAATTCAGAATTTATCTTTTAGCGAGGATAACTAGCAGCTTACGAAGTGGTTTATTTGAAGGGTTTATATAAGAAGAAATACGAAAAAGTATGTGATTGTTGCAGATTGCAAGTAATTTTGTGCTAAAAAATAAACGTGTGTGGCAAGCGAAAAGTGCTATAATTACTGCTTATGGAATTTAAGCGACGTCAGCATCGGAAGCTAGGTAGAGAATCATCAGATTTTGATGATGTTGAGATTAAGGAAGTCGGAAGACAGCGGATTGATCAGGCTGAGCTTGACGATGCATTGCATGAAATCGAGCAGGATGTCCCTAGACACGGTCGACAACGTAAGTTTAAACGACGCCGTTCGCCGTTACGAAAATTATGGCTGGCTATTAAGCTTTCACTTCTTTTAGTTGTTTTAGTTTTTGGTTTTCTTGCTGTCCGAGCACTGATCGCTGGCGGTAAAATAGTTGATCGCTCGGGTGATATTCGCGCCTTAGCACTGCGTGATAGTTTC
This sequence comes from uncultured Candidatus Saccharibacteria bacterium, assembly GCA_964622235.1. GTDB lineage: Bacteria > Patescibacteriota > Saccharimonadia > Saccharimonadales > JAGPDM01 > CAZUNB01. Next base: position 24,646 of record CAZUNB010000005.1, read on the forward strand.
GATTTAACGGAATTGAATGGTGAGGGTGACGGTCGCGTAAATATCCTACTAATTGGTATTGGTGGTGAGGGCCACGCCGGTGGTGAATTAAGCGATGTAAATATGGTAGTTAGTATTGATCCAATCAGCAAAGATGTGGCGATGCTAAGTGTTCCGCGCGACTTGTATGTTCCGATTCCAGGTGAATACTCAGCTCGGATCAATACAGCACATTTCCTTGGCGAGCAATCACGAAGTGGTGGCGGACCAACTTTGGCTGCTAAAACAGTTGAAAAAGTTCTCGGTGTGCCGATTCACTACTATGTCCGGGCCGACTTCAAAGGTTTCGAAGATGCCGTCGACGCAGTTGGTGGCATCGATGTTGATGTTGATAAAGCACTATACGACCCATCATTTCCTGATAAAAGACTTTCAGGTTACGAGCCATTCCGGCTTGCTGCTGGCCCGCAGAAACTCGATGGACGTACCGCGTTAAAATTTGCACGTTGTCGTAAGGGAAACTGTGGAGATGATTATGGTCGGGCACAGAGGCAGCAGCAAGCATTAGTTGGTCTAAAAAATAAAGCATTGAGCCTTGAAACGCTGAGGAGTCCACGAAAGATAAACCAGTTGATTAGTGCTACCGGAGATCACGTTAAAACGGATCTAAATCTACGAGAAATCGTTAAACTAAGTGAGATTGCCGGTGAAACTGACAATTCTAAAATAAAAAACGAAGTTATCGGGAAAGAAGATGCAGACGGACTAATTGTTAATAAGAATATTGGTGGTGCTTCGGTATTGGTTCCAAGATTAGGTGCTGGTAATTTTAGTGAAATTCAGGCCTTCGCTCGACAACTATTTATCGATGGATTTATTAAGCAAGAAGTAGCAAAAGTGGTAGTGCTTAATGGCACACAGACTCCAGGTATGGCCACAAAAACAGGTGAATTACTAAAGTCTTATGGTTACAACGTAATAGATATCGGAGATGTTGATAATAACAACGATGGCCAGACCCAAATTGTTCACATTAAGCATGAGGAGAAGCAGACAAAGAAAACTCAGGAATATCTTAAACGTCGATTTAAAACCACTGTTAGTAAAAATGAAGAATTAGCCACCAAGTATCCTGAAGCTGATATAATTATTGTTATTGGTAGTGATTACAATCCTAAGTAAGGAGTGCGATGGACAAAAAACGCTCGACTAATTTAGCTTTACTCATAAGCAAGGCAATTTATTTAGCTTTAATTATTGGTCTTGTACTGTTTGATCTCAGTCTAGTAGCATACGGCCTTGTTATTACTAGTAAATGGCGCATGTTCGCTGTTCAACCTAGCTATTGGTGGGCGAATTTCCGTAAAAATATTCCCGATATTGCCGTTGGCTTAGCTACGGTTAGTATCATTTCTCAATTGGTTGAGCAGCCAATCGTCTATCTAGCTAGTTTCTCGGTCTTGTATGGAATTTGGCTATTTTTAATTAAACCACGCAGCAATACTGCATGGGTTCGCTTTCAGGCAGGTTTTGCTCAAGCATATGCCCTAGCGGCGCTGTACCTTGCAATTGACTTTCGACTCCCTGGAATTACTGTTGTTGGATTAACATGGCTACTTGGCTACGGCGTTGCTCGGCTATTTCTGACCAGTTTCGGTACCAGCGACGAGACCAATGAAGTTATCGCACAACTATGGGCTTTTTGTTTACTAGTTCTTGGCTGGCTGGCTTGGTGGTGGAACATTATTTATCCAGTAGGTGATATCTTGCTGATTCCTCAGATTGTCTTGAGTGCTAGTTTGCTTGGATATTTCTTTGGAAATATTATTGTGGCAGATAGATCTGGTTCGATAAAAATTAGCTTCTGGTTGCAGCAAACTAGTTTTTCAGTTGGAATTTTATTTCTATTAATTTTATTAACGAAATGGATGGGCACTATATGAATGACGAGAAACCAAAAGACGAACAACAAACATATGATACTAGTGAAGATTTGGAGTCAGCAACAGCTAAGATAACCCCGACAGAACAAACAGCTGTTGAGAAACTGAGAGCTATGATGGCTGGTTTACTAGTCAGCACGCTATTCTTCGGTTTTGTTGCTGGGTTTTTCGGAGCGGTTATTGCCAATGTTTTTTTTCAACAGCCAATTAAAAAGAGTGTGGAGAAAAGTACGCTTGTTTTTGACGATGAGAGTAAGGCAATTAGCGGCGTGGCGGAAAAGGTTGGCCCAAGCGTAGTCAGCATCGTTAGTGAGGTATCAGGGCCTCTCGGGCGGCTTGGCCAAGGTGCTGGTAGTGGTATAGTGCTCGAAGACGGCCTTATTCTAACTAATCGTCATGTAATCGACGGAGCTGGAGATAGTATAACTATTATCAGTTCTGAAGGTAAAAAGTATTCAGATGTGAGTATTTTGGCTAAAGATAGTGTTAACGATATCGCCTTCCTAAAAAGTGAAAGCGCCAAAGAATTACCTGCCGCAAGGTTAGGTAATAGTTCCGATGTAATTGTCGGACAGCGAGTAGTAGCTATCGGTAATGCGCTTGGACAGTTCGATAACAGCGTTACATCCGGCATTATCTCAGGTAAGGGACGACCAATTACTGCTGGAGGACAGGGTTCGCAGACAGAGCAATTAGTGAATCTTTTTCAGACTGATGCGGCTATAAATCCAGGCAACTCCGGTGGGCCACTGGTAGCGCTTGATGGCACAGTTATTGGCATGAACACAGCAGTTGCAGGTGATGCTGAGAATATTGGTTTTGCCATTCCTAGTAACGACATTAAACCTCTTGTGAAAACGGTTAGCTCCGAAGGCAGAATTATCCGACCATTTCTGGGCGTGCGATATATTTTGCTGACACCAGAGACTATCAATCAGCTTGACCTTGGTGTCGAGAACGGGGCACTGCTACAAACAATTGAAGGCGGATCAGGAATTGTTAATGGCGGTCCTGCCGATGAAGCGGGTCTTAAAAGTGGTGACGTAATCACCGAGATCAATGGCCAAAAGGTCGATAGAAATAACTCATTGATAACTGTGGTTAGTCAGCATGCACCAGGCGATATCGTTACTGTTGGCTTCATGCGTGATAGCAAAAGCCAAACGACAAAGGTTACACTCGGCGAAGCACCGAATAACTAATTTATAGTTAAATGAAAAACTAATTATTGTAATTTATACACTGATACTGAATTGATAGATAGTTGTATAGTTTCTTAGTCTTGTTACTTTGCACCGGCAAAGTTCATACAAAACTCTCTCGCAAGTTACCCAAACATGATGAAATTAGTAGTTTTAGTGTCACTGCGTGACGAGGACCACTCCGAACGTTAGTGAGTGGGCGACCGATAGGAGTTCCGCAGGAGCCAGAGACAATAAAACTACTAATTTCTCGGTTTCTGTAAATGCTCGACCTAACCCAAGGGTCACATTTATTTCTATGGTTCGGTTCTGAGCGTAAAAGAGAAGCTCCTGAAGAACGAATGTAATTATTACAATCTAACCAGTCGAGGACTGTTTGAATAACTAGCCAAATGCTAAAAGGCAGTTAGCTAGTTATGAGTTCCACAGACGATTGTAATAATGACAATGAGTTCATCAAGAGCGACTATAAGCCCAGTAGTTTGCTCAACTTTGCTATCAAAGTTGAATTAATAGAATGAGAAAAATCTAAATACTTCTAAATACAAAACAGAAATTATGGTGTTTTTCTAAGGCATAGCCGCTTTTGTTGGCCATTTTCACTAATTCTGCTTTTTGGTCTGGTTCAGCCTCGATAATTAATAACGGATTTATATTCTTGGCGCTAATCTGCTTTAACAGCCGTCGGTAGATGTCAAGACCATCATTACCGGCAAAGAGAGCAAGATCTGGCTCAAAGGCTATGCTCGGTTCAGCAGGGCGTCCTGTCGGAACATAGGGAAGGTTAGCGACCACGATATCTGCTTCATATACGACTGGCAATAAATCAGCTTCAATTAATTCGATATCGGTTGCATATTCTTCTTGATTTTTCTTGGCGACAGCTAGAGCATCACCTGAGATATCTGTTGCGATAACTTTAAGATCTGGTCGCCAAGTCTTAAGCGTTATTGCTAGAGCGCCACTGCCAGTGCCGAGTTCAGTAATTCTCGCATTTTTCGGTGCCCGAAAAACAGTTTCTTCGAGTAAATCTTCTGTTTCAACTCGAGGAATTAATACGCGCTCATCGATGTAGAAATCAAGAAAACTAAATTCCGAAAAATTTCGCAAGTAGGCAATTGGCATGCCCTTAATTCGTCTGCTAAACAGCTCATTTAAGGAATTTAGCCGTTTGACTGACAATTCTAGCTCTGGCTCTGCTAGAATCATCGCTCGATCGATTCCTAGAACATGTTCAAGTAACAACAAACAGTCGAGACGTGCGCTAGAAATACCAGTTGTGCTCAATCTCTTCGCTGAAGCTTTAACCCAATCATTAATTGTCATTAGTTTAGTATAATATAATTCTATAAAACAAAATTGTATGTTTGACAAATTAAGAAAGAGAGATAGTATTATTCAGAACATATTTAATTTAACGAAGGAAGAAAATGAACGACGATTACCCAGAAATTGTGCCAGTTATAACTCCAATTTATATTGATAGCAAAAACATGCTCAAAGTAGTAGAAGGTGACAGGCTTGAAGCCATGACTGCCGTTGCTGCTGACGATAAACGGTTTGCTGTCGGTGTGGTGGCAGATAGAGAGGGGCAGAAATTTATTGTCGATCAGTCTAGCCCAAGTGAACTTGCCCGAGTGCCTCTAAGAATGACCCTAGAGAATAGCCAGTCGATTGTTAGGATAACCCGTCGCACTGTAGATGGAGCAATTCCTAATGATTTAGAGGATTTTTGGACTAGGCTTGAAGAAATGCAATCTGAGCAGGCTAAGTAAAGTTGAATAATAGTCTAAATAGGTTCTACTAGAAATATTTAACAACTTTATCTATTGGATAACGGGTTTTTGGTCGTGGCTCGGCGGTTCGATAGCCAAACGCTACCATAACGCTGATGCCGAACTGGTCTAAATCAACGCCACATTCGCTTTCTAGCACTTTGTCGATTGCACTTTCGTTAAAACCTTCCATTGGACAAGAATCGATGCCAAGCAGGGATGCCACAGTCATCATGTTAGTGAGCGGAATGTAGGTCTGTCTCTTTGCCCAGTCGAACTTTTCTCGATCAGTCTTCAACATAAAGTCTCGGTCAATCGTCTCGCCATATTTTTGAGTTTTCATCTCGATGATATTCTCGGGAAGCTGTTGCATATCACGCATAGTCGATTGAATATAGTCGCTTTCTGGAAGGAGTTGCTGACCACGACGAGCAAGAATAACCACGAGATGGCTGCTATGTGGAATTTGGTTTTGGCCACCCCATGCCTGTTCGCGAAGCTTTTCTCGAATCTCAGGATTTTGTACGACTAAGAATTTCCATGGCTCAAAACCGTACGAGCTCGGTGACAGGTGAGCTGATTCGATAATTGTTCGAAAATCTTCATCACTGACTTTTTTGTTTCGATCAAAGTCCTTAGAAGCATGACGAAATAGGAAGGCTTTTTTGATTTCTTGATTTATTTTGTTCATGTTTTTTTCCTTTTTTAGTATTATCGAGAAACTATAGTATAATCCTATAAACTATTATTGCATACTTGACAAATTAGGAAAAAAAGAGTACTATTGAAAAGTTAATTAATAAAGCAAAGGAAAAAATATGACAATCGAAACTACTGAAACAATGCCTCACATTAGAGCATTTGACGCTAATGAGCCTACTGTTACTCAAATTACAGACTTAGAGCTGCTAGAAGCAATGCAGGCCGCTGCCGATGGTGATGATCGTTTCGATTTAAAAGTTTTAGCAGAAGAAACGGAATCTCAGTACCTGATAACCTCCACAACTATGATAGGTGAAGATGTTACCTATCATTTTGGTGCTGACGGAGAGGTAGCTGACGAAGAGCCAACTCCTATCGGTAGTGGAGTTGGAGACTACACCTATAGATACGATCCTGCAGGAAGGGTAGTTGGGGGACATGTAGATAGTGGGGAGAAAGCTGTGCGAACTAGGATACACCGGCTCCCAGCTGGAAAAATGATTGTTTCGATCACAAGAAGAGCGGGTGACGATGGTGAAAT